>JAYVOY010000299.1:0-5653 GCA_043757645.1 Verrucomicrobiota bacterium | reverse complement strand
GCGCACGCGAGCGTGACGCCGAGCCAGACGGTGCCGAGCGTGCCCACGCGGTCCACGATGGCCTTGGTGCGGAACTCCTCCTGATCCACGCCGCCTTCTTTGTTCGTGAGTGTTTGGCGCAGAAATCCGGTCGCGATCTTTTGCTCGAGCGTGGCGTTGGGCAGGAGGTCGCCGGCGAGTTGTTCCAGCGTGAATTGATCGAAGGGTTGATCGCGATTGAGCGAGCGGATGACCCAGTCGCGATAGACGTAAGCGAAGGGGCGCGGGGAATCTTTTTCGTAGCCGTCGCTGTCGGCGTAGTGCGCGAGATCGAGCCAGTGGCGCGCCCAGTTTTCGCCGAAGTGCGGCGAGGCGAGGAGGCGTTCGACGAGGTTCTCGTAGGCGCGCGACGCGGTGTCGGCGAGGAATTCGCGGACCTGCTCGGGCGTGGGCGGGAGGCCGGTGAGGTCGAGGCTCAAGCGGCGAACGAGTGTGATTTTATCGGCCTCGGGCGCGGGGGCGATGCCCTGCTTCTCGAGGCGCGCGAGGATGAAGTTGTCGATCGGCGTGCGAATCCACGCGGTGTTGGTGACGCCGGGCGGCGTGGGGCGGACGGGGGGGGTGAAGGACCAGTGCTCGAACTTGCGGCGGCGGTTGCCCGCGGCGGTGTCGAGCCACGCCGCGCCGGCATCGATCCACGCGCGGAGGATGCCGATGTCGCGCGGCGTGAGGGGCGTGCCTTCGCGGGGCATGAGTTTGCCGGGCACCGCGCCGCTGACGTAGTGAATCAATCGGCTCTCGGCGCTTTTGCCGGGGAGGATGACGCGGCCATCATCGCCGCCCGCGAGGGCCTCGGCCTTGTAATCGAGGCGCAGGCCGTGCTGCTGTTTGGCGGGGCCGTGACAGGTGAAACATTTCGCGGCGAGCAGCGGTTGCACGTCGCGGACGAAGTCCACCGGGCCTTTGGCCGCGGGCGGGAGTTTGGCGGCGGCAAGCGGGTTGGCGGGGGCCGCGCCGGGGGCCGGACTCAGCAAAACGCAGAGCGTCAGGAATGACAGGAGGTTTCTCACGCGAACGCGGAGAGACTAGCGGCTGCGTGGCGGAGGGCAAAGGAGAAAGCCTTGTGGCACGTCGTTAATTGCAGATCGTAATTGCCTCAACTTTCGAAACTGTTAGAACCCGACCGGATTTTCGCTGACCCCACTAAAAGGTGAGAAGTACGCAATTCTCAACTCGGGCCAGATGCGATTTCGAGGATTCACTTTATGACCAAATGCACGTTCCCCGGCTGCAATGTTCAAGTCACCACGCCCGGACACAAACTTTGCTACGAGCATTGGAAGGCGGGCAGAGACCAACCGCGCGCAGCGGCACCCGCTCCGGCTCCGGCGGCGCAAGCTGCGGCAGTCCCTAAAACGCCTCCGCCAGTAGTGCCATCGAAAACTCCGGCACCGGCAGAAGTTTCAAAAGCACCGCAACCAGCGCCAGCGGCAGCACCACAACCACGGCCTCCGACCCCGCCCGCTGCGCACGCGGATGGCCAATTGCTCTCCGCGACCGCGATTGGAGAAAAACTCGGGTTTACGAGTCAGCGCATTAATCAAATCCTCGCCGAACTCGGCTGGATCAATCGCGAGAAAAAGGGCTGGGTCGCGACGGCGCAGGGCTTGGCGTTGGGCGCGGTGCAAAAGGAGGCTTACCAAACTGGTATTCCGTACGTTGCGTGGCCGGAATCTTTGACCGCGAACAAAGCGCTCACCGCCACGATCAAGAGTGCCAAAGGAGAAGAAACTCCCATTGCACCTGTCGTTGCGCCGGTGGCCGCGCCGACGGTCGTGCCGCCGACAGCGGCGGCGGATTTAGGCTTTCGTGAGAGATTCCCCGCCTCTGAGCGTACAACCGACGGGCATTGGGTGCGTTCGCGGGCTGAGTCGTTGATCGACAACTGGCTTTACTTCGCTGGAATTGTTCACGCCTACGAACGAAAGCTGCCGGTCGAGGAGGACGCGTATTGCGATTTCTACATTCCGTCGGGAAAGGTTTATATCGAATTCTGGGGTTTGGAGAACGACGAGCGATACGTGGCGCGAAAAAAAGTGAAGCTGGAATTGTACAAAAAATACAGTTTCAACCTCATTCAATTGACCGACGAACACATCCGAAATCTCGACGATCATCTGCCGAAAATGCTGCTCAAATTTAACGTGACCAGTTTGTAGGCTCTCTGGGGCGCTGCGGAATTGGAGATGCGGACAGCTACTCCGCCTGCGGAAATTCCTTGAAGGGGTTGAAAACTCATCACCTCGTCTCCTACAAGGGATGGGAGGCGCCGCGGGAGTTCAGCTCGCCCGCGTGATGCGGTAGGTGTCGCGCCGCGCATCGAACAATTCCGGTTTTAATTTCGTGCCGAGGCCGGGGCCTGCGGGCGGGAGGGCGAAGCCTTGTTCGATGGTGACGTTGGTTTCGAGGAGCGAGTCGTAGAAGGTG
The DNA here is from genome assembly GCA_043757645.1 of Verrucomicrobiota bacterium. Classification (GTDB taxonomy): domain Bacteria; phylum Verrucomicrobiota; class Verrucomicrobiia; order Limisphaerales; family BJHT01; genus BJHT01. The sequence continues at coordinate 3,187 of JAYVOY010000299.1, read as the reverse complement.
CGGATGTGGGCGCGGACGCTTTCTTGAAAGGTCACGTTGGGCACCGCGGTGGCGACGTGCAGGCCGGCGAAGAGTGTGAGCGGGCCGGTGCAGTCGTGCATGGTCGCGGGGATGTTGTAGGTCTGGGCGTGTTCGGCGAGGCGGCGGGTTTCGCTGATGCCGCCGACCCAGGTCGGGTCGATCATCACGTAGTCCACCGCGCGGCGTTCGAGGACGAGGCGGTAGTCCTCGCGGCTCGTGAGCATCTCGCTGACGGCGATGGGCAGGCGCGCTTTGTCGCGGAAATCGGCGAGCGTGTCGGCGTTGTCCACGCGCATGATGTCCTCGAGCCACAGGGGGCGGAGGTCGCGCATGGCTTCGGCGATGCGCAACGCGGCGGGGAGTTGGAAGAAGCCGTGGCCATCGAGGAGAATCTCGATTTTGTCGCCGACGCGGTTGCGGACTTCTTCCATCGGTTTCACGCAGGCTTTCACGGCGGATGCCAACGGCGGCGAGAAGCAGGTGCGCATCGACCGCACAAACGCGGCGAAGAGTCTGCTGCTGACGAAGCCGACGATGGAGGAACAGCACAAGGGCAAGAAGCGTTTGGAGAAGGGTTCGTGGGAATACAATCTGGTGCTGAAGTGGATTCAGTCGGGCGCGAAGGGCGACGTGGAGGCGACGGGGGAATTTGACCGGCTGGAAATCACGCCCGCGGAAATCGTGCTCAAGCACACCGGCGACACGGCGCAACTGCGCGTGCTGGCGCATTGGAAGGACGGCACGGTCGAGGATGTCACGCAGATCACGCGCTTCCGCTCGAATGATGACTCGGTCGCGACGGTGTCGCCGACGGGCGTCGTCGCGGCGAAAGGCAAGGGCGACACGCACATCGTGGCGTTTTACGACAACGGCGTGCTGCCGGTGCCGGTGATGTTGCCGGTGTCGGACCAGACGGGCGCGAGTTATCCGAAGGTCGCGACGGCGACGAAGGTGGATGCGTTGGTCGTGGCAAAGTTGCGCAAGCTCGGGATCGTGCCGTCGGAGGTTTGCACGGACGCGGAGTTTCTGCGGCGCGTGACGATTGATGTGACGGGCGGGCTGCCGACGCCGGAGCAGGTCACGAAATTTCTGGCCGATCCCTCGGGCAACAAGCGCAGCGCGAAGATCGAGGAATTGCTGAAAACGCCCGCGTATGCGGGGTGGATGGCGACGAAGATGTCGGACTACCTCGGGAACAATCCGGCGCAATTGCGCGGGCAGGGTGCGAATGGGAATTTCGGCCCGAAATACAGTCGGCAATGGTACGACTGGCTCTACGCGCGCCTGCAAAAGAATGAGCCTTACGACCAGATGATGGCGGGCGTCGTGCTCGCGACGGGGCGCACGCGGACGGACCAGACTTACGAGGAATTTGCGCGCGAAATGGGTTCGTATTTCCGCAAGGAAAACCCGGTGAATTTCGCGGACCGGCCGAACATGCCGTATTTCTGGCAGCGCGCGAATGTGAAGAAGGCGGAGGAAAAGGCGCTGGCGTTCGCGTACAGTTTCCTCGGGGTGCGCATCGAGTGCGCGCAGTGCCACAAGCATCCGTTCGATCAATGGACGCAGAGTGATTTCGTGAAGTTCCAGGCGTTCTTCGGCGGCATCGAGGTCGGCTCGCGCGCGGCGAAGGAGGAGAAGGTGACGTTCGCAAGTCTCACGAAGGATTTGAAGGACGCCGTGCCCGCGGACCCGAAAGGTGGGAACAATCAGAAGCAGCTCGGCTCGGAATTCGACAAGCGCGTGGCCGCGGGCGAGTTGGTGCCGTGGCAGGAGGTTTTGATCTCGAACAAGAGCGGCGGCAAGGGCGCGGCGAAGGGTCAGGTGCAGGTGAAAGGCAAGAACGCCGACACCGTGGGCCGCGTGTTGACGCCGAAGATTCTCGGCGGCGAGGAGGTGTTGCTGAACGAGTTTCCCGACCCGCGCGTGCCGTTGATGCAGTGGTTGCGCAGCAGCAAGAATCCGTATTTCTCGCGGTCGTTTGTGAATCGGGTGTGGGCCGGTTATTTCGGTCGCGGCCTCGTGGAACCGGCCGATGACATGAACCTCGCGAATCCGCCGGTGAACCGCGAGTTGATGGATTATCTCGCGGAGGGTTTTGCAGCGCACGGTTACGACATGGCGTGGTTGCACCGCGAGATTCTCACCAGCGACACGTATCAGAGGAGTTGGAAGCCGAACGCGACAAACCTGCAGGACGAGAAAAATTTCAGCCGCATGGTCCCGCGCCGGCTCCCCGCCGAGGTCGCGATGGATGCCGTGACGCAGGCGACGCTCGCGAGCGATCGGCTGACGAAGTTTGTCGGCGACATCGAGAATCGCGCCATCGGACCGAATTCCAATGCGGGCCAGCGCAAGGGCGGCGGCGTTTCCGCGAGCGCGCGCGGCAAGTCCGCGATCTTCGTGCGCCTCGGCGGCGGCCCGAGCCACATGGATAGTTTTGATTTGAAGCCCGACGCGCCCGACACGCACCGCGGCGAGTTCAAGGAAATCGCCACCAACGTCCCCGGCATGAGTATCTCCGAGCATCTGCCGTTGCTGGCCAAGTGCGCGGACAAATACGTGATCCTGCGCGGCGTGAGCCACACCCTCGCGGCGCACGAGCTGGGCACGACCTACATGAACACCGGCAACCGTCCCCTGCCCTCCCTGAATTATCCGCACTACGGCGCGGTCGTCGCGAAGGAATTGCAGGCCGCGGAATATCTCCCGCCCTTCGTCGCGATTCCGAGTCTCGGCGCGAAGGCGACCGGTTATCTCGGCGTGGAATACGGGCCGTTCGAGACGGGTGGTTCCCCGACTCCCGGCAAGGCGCTCGAAGTCCGCGGCATGGCCCTGCGCACCGGCGTCACGCTCGAGTATCTCGACCGCCGCCAGAATCTCGTGCAGCGCTACGACACGGCCTTTGGCGACTACGCGAAGTCCGACAAGCTGCTCCAAGGCATGGATCAATTCGGCCAGAAAGCCTACGCGATGATGCGCTCGAGCAAGGCGCGCGAGGCGTTCGATCTCAGCCAGGAATCGGCGAACATCACGAAGATGTTCGGCAAGGAATCCTTCTCGCAAAGCTGTGCCGCACCCGGTTGATTGGACACCGGACAGGAAGGATTAGGCAGCTAAAGGCATTGAGGAATGGAAAGCAAGGCGTGCTTGGATGGGGGATTGG
>JAYVOY010000298.1:0-5673 GCA_043757645.1 Verrucomicrobiota bacterium | reverse complement strand
GGCGGCGGGGTGTGTTTGGTTTGGGCCTTTATTCACAGCCCTTCCGACGCGCTTCCCGCCCCTCCGTTCAATCCCACTATGATTTTTTCAGGTTAGCCCCGCCGATCAGAAATCGGCGACCCCGCGGACTGGGAAATCTGCGGTGCATTCCCGGATGCCCGCACCCACTTTTAATCACACCCAATTTATTCCGCCGACGGATTTGGCTCTGGCACGCGTCGGGGTATTCCGCCATGGTCCCCCGCCGAGTCTTACGGAATCATGAGCGAACCGAAGTTCCTCCTCTGCGCCTGCGTTCACTGCGCCAATCACATCGAGTTCCCCGGTGAAATGGTGGGCCTGGTCGTGGACTGCCCGCACTGCGCGCAGGCCACGCTCCTGACCGCTCCCAACGCCGCGGCGCTGCCCCTCGAAGCGGCGGCGGAAAGACCTCCCGCGGGAAAAAACTGGCAATCCCGCGTCGGCACACTCGTTGGCGTTCTCGCGCTCCTCGCGTTCGTGGCCGGCGGCGTGTTCCTGCTCAAACAAATCAAGCCGCGCGACGACAGCGCCGCCGCGCCGGCCACCGCGAAAAATGGCGCACCACCGCCCCCGCCGCGCGAACCCGAGCTTCCGCCCCCGCCCCGCAAACCTGGCGCCGATCTCCAAGTGCTGCGCCTGGCCATCGAGAGGGCCGCGGAAGGCAGCCTGCGCTACGTCGCCGGCGTCATCACCAATCACGCGGACAAACAACTGTTCAACGTGAGGGTGGAATTCGAAATGTTGAACCCCAAGGGTCAGGTCGTCGGCACCGCCAACGATTATCTCGGCAATCTCGGCGCGAACACCGCGTGGGATTATCGCGCGCAAATCGTCGATCCCGAGGCGACGAAAGCCCGCCTGCTCAAACTCGTCGGCGAGAAGGATTGAGCCACGCCGAACGCTCTGCGAACGGGCGTCAGCAACCAACGTCCGGATTGACTGGCAAACAGATGACGCCAACCGACTGGGGACAAGCGACTGGAAAATGGAAAAGTGCTTTCATTCCTTTGCCCCCAATTCCCCTGCCAATTCCCCTCAAAGAAAACGCCGGCGAATTCTCGCGCGCTTCGTTCTTCCCACAAAAAAAACTCTTCGCCTGCCCGCAATTGTCCGCCCATCGGTGCGACTCATTCCGCCCCGCCATCATCCCGCGCCCGCGGATGATATTTGTCATGCACCTCGCGCAAACGCTTCCGCTCGACGTGCGTGTAAACCTCCGTCGTCCCGATCTTCGCGTGCCCGAGCAATTCCTGAATCGCCCGCAAATCCGCGCCGCGTTCGAGCAGATGCGTCGCGAAACTGTGCCGCAACATGTGTGGCGTGACGTTGCGCGCGAGGCCCGCCCGCGCGACGCGTTTCTTGATGCGCAACCACATCGTGACGTGCGCGAACGGCGTCCCGCGCCGCGTGAGAAATACCGTCCCGGGCGAGCGCTTCGTCACCAACTTCGGCCGCCCGCCCGGCGAATCGAGATACGCGCGCAGCGCCGCGACCGCCTTGCCGCCCAGCGGCACCACGCGCTCCTTGTTCCCCTTGCCGATCACCGTCACGAAGCCCGCGTCCAGATGCAGTTGTTCGAGCCGGATGTGGCGCAACTCCGCCAGGCGCAGGCCCGACGCGTACGCCAGTTCGAGCACCGCCTGATCGCACAACGACTCCGGCGTCTCCGGCACGATTGGCTGCAAAAGAATTTCGATCTCCGCCGCGGAAAGTGATTTCGGCAACCGCTTCCACCGCCGCGGCAGCGAGAGATTTTCCGCCACATTCACCGGCAGAAATTTTTCCGCCTCCGCAAAATTAAAAAATCCCCGCAGCGCCGCGATTTGCAGGTAAAGACTCTCCAAACTCAATTTGCGCGCCGTCGGCTCCGGCTCGTTCTCCAATCCCCGCTGCCGCTCGTGCTCCAGAAACGCCGTCAGGTGCGCGAACTCCACCGCCCGCCACGCGCGCACGCCCTGCCGCTCCGCCCACGCCACGAAGCGGTGGAGCATCGCGGCATACACCTTTTGCGTCTGCAAAGAACGCCCGCGTTCGTGCCGCAAATACTGCAAAAATTCTTCGACGAGCGTGTGCATCACACCAAAACCGCAACCGGAACTTGCACCGCGGATGACGCGGATGACACGGATGACACGGATGAAGACAGCGGAGGCAACTGCTGCCTTGTCGCCGAACAGGCGAATCCAGGCGGTCGTAGCGCCGCCGTCTCGGCGGCTCACACCGTCCGAACCGAGTTGCTGCGAGCCTTGGCTGTCGCCCTAACGTCTCACGGAATGGCGAACCCAAAGTGCGTGCGTCAATGGCCGCGCCGGACCACCACGCCGTGAGCCGCCGAGACGGCGGCGCTCCGCCAACAGCATGGGTTCGCCTCAGTGATACTCCTGCAACGTCCGCACCCCGTACCCGCTCCGCTTCAGCGCCGCGATCCCCAGCGCCGCCGCGCGCGCCCCCCCGAGCGTCGTCATGATCGGTGTGTTCGTGTACACCGCCGTCGTGCGAATCTTCACCTCATCCGCGCGCGGGCTTTGCCCGGCGGGCGTGTTGATCACCAGTTGAATCTCGCGGTTCTTCAGAAAATCCAGCGCGTTCGGCCGCCCCTCGCTGACCTTGTAAATCCGCTCCACCCGCAGCCCCGCCTTTTCCAAAACCGTCGCCGTCCCATTCGTCGCGATCAATTCAAAGCCCAAATCCGCGAACAATTTCCCGACCTCCGCCACCTGCGCCTTGTCCGCATCACTCACGCTGATGAACACCCTCCCTTTCAGCGGCAACGGCGAGTTAGCCGCCATCTGCGACTTCGCATACGCCACGCCCAGGTCCGCATCCAACCCCATCACCTCACCCGTCGAGCGCATCTCCGGCGACAGCAAAATATCCTGCCCCATGAACTTGTTGAACGGGAACACCGACTCCTTCACCGCCCAATAACTCGGCCAGATTTCCTCCGTGAACCCGAGTTGCCTCAGCGTCTTCCCCGCCATCACCTGCGCCGCCAGTTTCGCCAGCGGACGCCCAATCGCCTTGCTCACAAACGGCACCGTGCGCGACGCGCGCGGGTTCACCTCGAGCACATAAACCACGCCGCCCTTCACCGCATACTGCACGTTCATCAGCCCCACCACGCGCAGCTCGCGCGCCATCGCGTGCGTGTGTTCGCGGATCGTCGCGATCACTTCCTGCGTCAACGTGTGCGGCGGAAACACCATCGCCGCATCGCCCGAATGCACGCCGGCAAACTCGATGTGCTCGAGAATCCCCCCGATCACAATCGTCCCCTCGCGCGGGTCCGCGAACTGCCCCACGTCCGCGATGCAATCCACATCCACCTCCGTCGCTTCCTCCAAAAATTTATCCACCAACACCGGCCGCTCCGGCGACGCCTCGACCGCGAACCTCATGTAATGCGACAACTCCGCATCCGAATAAACGATCTGCATCGCCCGCCCGCCCAGCACGAAACTCGGCCGCACCAACACCGGATAACCCAGCGCCTTCGACGCCACGAGCGCCTCGGCCTCATTCGTCGCCAGCCCGTTCGGCGGCTGCGGGATGTCCAGTTTGCGTAACATCGCCGCGAACAACTTCCGATCCTCCGCCACCTCGATGCTCTGCGGCGACGTGCCGATGATGTTCACGCCGTTCTTCTGCAGGCCCAGCGCGAGATTCAGCGGCGTCTGCCCGCCAAACTGCGCGATCGCGCCCCAGCACTGCTCCCGCTCATAAATGTGCAGCACGTCCTCCAGCGTCAGCGGCTCGAAATACAACTTGTCGCTCGTGTCGTAATCCGTCGAAACCGTCTCCGGATTCGAGTTCACCATGATCGTCTCGAAGCCATCCGCCTTCAGCGCGAACGCCGCGTGAACGCAGCAATAATCAAACTCGATGCCCTGCCCGATGCGGTTCGGCCCGCCGCCGAGAATCATCACCTTCCGCGTCGCACTCGGCCGCACCTCGTCATCCCCGCGATCATACGTGGAATAAAAATACGGCGTGAACGCCTCGAACTCCCCCGCGCACGTGTCCACCAGCCGAAAGCTCGGCACCAATCCCATCGCCTTGCGCCGCGCGCGAATCGCGTCCTCCGTCGTCCCCGTCAAGTGGGCAATCTGGCGGTCGGAAAACCCGAGTGATTTGGCTTTGGTGAGAAGTTCTGGGCTCATTTTTCGGTCTTAAAAAATCAAATTCCCGCGCAGTAAGCCGCAACCCTTCCGCAGTGGCAAGAAGGTGTTTCTTCCGCGCGCCAATCTGGGTGTGATTGCAACTGGGTGCGGGTGCCCAGAAACGTGGCGCAGACTTCCCAGTCTGCTGTGTCGCCGATTTCCAAATCGGCGGGGCGGGGCAAGGCCGGGGGGTGTTGACGGAACGGACGCTCCGCCCGCGTCATCGGCGGTTCCATTTCCGTTTCCCGATTTAGCCCGAACGATGCAGTAGTACCGCCGCCGTCCCGGCGGCTCACACCGTCCCAGCGGGGCGAACGCGCGGATTTTCCGCAGCCAAAAATGCTCACTGAATCGGGAACCAAAGCGCGCGGACAATTGGCCCCCGCGGACTTTCCCACGCCGGGAGCCGCCGGGACGGCGGCGGTCCGCCCATTGCATCGTTCCGGTTAAGGGCCAGCGGCCCGTCCTATTACAGCCTGGGGTGAAGCCCCAGGAAATGGTCCCGGAAAAATCCCTCTCGCCCTGAAGGGGCGGGCCATCCTCGCTGCCTGCGTTGGAACGGCCCTGGAGGACTCGGGCTGGTATGCGGCGGGAAACCCGGGCCGGGACTTTCAGCCCTACCGCATTTTGTACTGCGGTGGCAGAGCGGTGGCGGCGACACCGCTTTCGAGCGTGCGCGGATGGCACGAAAATCCCGGTGAACGTCGAGCGTGCCGCCCGCGTACCGTGTCGAAGGGAATTCGTTCATCCCGCGCACGCTCGAAAGCGCCGTCACCGCTACCGCTCTGCCAGCGCGATACAAAATGGCGGGCCGACTTCGGGGCTTGTCCCTGCTTGCGCCCACCCGAACTCGGGCCATCACACCAACGCCAGCCGCCCGATCACCTCCGTCCGACTCTTCACCCCGAGCTTGTCGTAGCTGTGCTTCAAGTGCGCGTGGATAGTGTGTCACCACCTCCCCGCACTACGTGGACCCCGCACCCCCGCCCCGGCACCGCCGCCGTCGGGAAGTGCCCGCCGTTGAATCGCTCGTTACAGCCTGATACCCTCATCGCATGAGCATCTCGTTGAACATTGATGACGCGACTGCCGCGCAGCTCGAACGGGCCGCGCGGGCGAGTGGCGTTTCGCTGCCGCAGCTTTTTGTGCAATTGGCGCAGCAGCGCCTCGGGTTGGTCCGCCCGTATTCCGCACGCGACCCGCTCCCCCAGCCGCCAGCGCCGCGAGCGATGCACTGTCTGGTTGACCTGACCAAAGCCAACGAATTGGCGGACCGGCTCAATGACGAGGCCAGCGTGGAAAAAATGCGGGGGGACCGATGACGCTGGTGGATGTGAACCTGCTCCTCTACGTGATTGACACCACCTCCCCGCATCATGCGGCGGCAAAAGTCTGGTGGGAGGGAAAACTCTCAGAGGAAAAACCGCTGGGGCTTGCGTGGGTGACGATTCTGGCGTTCCTGCGCCTGAGTACCAATCCCAAGGTTTTTCGC
>JAYVOY010000297.1:0-5689 GCA_043757645.1 Verrucomicrobiota bacterium | reverse complement strand
CCAATGTCGTAGAAGGCGGCGAGGCGGACGCGGTCGATAATGGGGATGCTATACTCCGCGGTACCCATGTAGTAGGTGTCGCCGCCGAAGGGTTCGTTCTTATCATCGCGCGGGCCGACCTGCGGGTAGCGATAGCCACGGAGGGTGTTGGCGCCACCGAGGAAGTAGCGATAGAAAAGCGGGATGCGGGTGCCGTTGTCCCACGGAGAGCCGAAGCCGGTGCGGCCGCTCATTTCGAGCACATGACCTTCAGCCAGGCCCTTGAAGTACCAGCCGGAGCGCAGTTCGATTTTATAGAATTTCGCGTCGCCGCCGAGGGGACCACCGGCGAGTTCGGCGGTGAGTTCGGTCTTCTGGCCGCGGTTCGGGAGGAAGCCACCGCCGCGGGTGTCGTAGGCGAGCGAGGCCCCGACTTTGGAGACGAGTTGGTCGCCAGCTTCTTGTTTAAGCATTTGAGACGCGTCGGCCGAGACCCGGTTAATCCCGATGCTTTCCACCGTGTAGTTAAGACCACCAATGAGGAAGTCACTGCCGAGGGTACGCGAGAGGCTGACGCGGGCACCGGTCTGGCGTTCTTCGTAGAGGGCGCTCTGGTAGCTCATCTGGCGATGGTAGAGATCGACGCCGAGTTGCAGCTTGCGTTCGAGGAACCAGGGTTCGATGAACGAGACGACATAGTCTTGTCGTTGCGTACCGAAGGAGGCGCGGGTGCGGAATTTCTGGCCGGCCCCGGTGAAGTTCCAGGGATTGAAGAGATCGAAGTTGGACTGGCTGACTTCGACGAAGCCGATCAAACTGTCGATGGAGCTAAAGCCCGCGCCGACAGTCATGTTGCCGGTGTTCTTTTCCTCGACGTTGACGATGAGGTTCTTGCGGTTGGGAACGTCGGTGGGTTCGGGCTGGGTATCGACCTTCTCGAAGAAGTTCAATCCCTCGAGGCGCTGCTTGCTCAACTTGACCTTGACGTTGTTGTAGGTCTCGCCGGGGGCGACGGAGAGTTCGCGGCGGATGACTTTATCCTTGGTCTTGGTGTTGCCGCGGATTTCGATCTTCTCGATGAAGGATTTGTCCTTCTCGTCGATTTGATGGACGAGGTCGATGTTACCCGTTTCGGTGTTGGCCTTCTTCTCGGCGACGATGTGGGCGTCGATGTAGCCTTTGTCACCGTACTTATCACGAAGCTTCTCGAGGTCTTCGCTGAGGGTCTTGGGGGAGAGAGTGGAGCCGGGCTTGAGTTTCAGCTCTTTCTTCAATTCGTCGTTGTTGAAGAGGGTGTTGCCTTTGAAACTCACATCACCGACCTGATACTTCTTACCCTCGTTGACGGACAATTTAATGGCCATCCGGTTGGGGGTGAGTTCCTCGAACTTCACGTCCTTAAGCTCGAAATCGACATAGCCGAGGTTGTGGTAGAACTCGGCGAGGCGTTCCTTGTCGTCCTCGAATTCGTCGTCCTTGAGCACGCCGGTGCCGGTGAGCCAGGACCACATGCCGCGTTTCCTGGTCTTGAGAACCTTCTGGAGCTTGTTCTGCGGCACGCCCTCGGCCCCGATGAAATCCACCGAGGCTATCTTTACTTTGGCGGCTTCCTCGACCTCGAAGACCACCGAGCCGCGGCCGGCGTTCTCGTTGATCTTGATGTTGTACTTCACCTTGCTCTTCTGGTAGCCCGACTTCTGGTACATGCTGGTGAGTTCCTGGGCGTCGGTGAAGAGTTTCCGTTCGTCGAGGGGTTCACCCACTTTGGCGGTGAGTTTCTTCTGTAGCTTGGAGGTGCTGAAGGTCTTGTTGCCCTCGAACTTGATGTCCGCGAGGACGGGCTTGCCCTGCACGACATAGGCGAGGCGGATGGCTTTGTCGGCGAGTTCCTCGACGACGCGGATGTTGTGGAAGTAGCCGGTGCCGTAGAGCGTGCGCACGTCCTCATCCACGGCGGTGCGCGTGTAGCTGTCGCCGACGCGCACGCGGATGTGTGAGCGGATGAGGTCATCGCTCACGGCCTGGGGGCCGACGTGGCGGATCTCAATGCGATCAATGCGCGCGGGGGTCTGGCCGAAGGCGGGGGGAACCCAATAGGCCAATAGGGCGACGAGAAGACTGTAGCGACGGATGAGGGATTTCATTCGGTTTTTTCAGTTGGGACTATCGTTGGCGCTGACTTTGGCAGCGTTTTCAAATCTTGTGAAGCCTTTCAGGAAGACGAGCGAAACTTCGCCCGTGGGACCGTTGCGTTGTTTGGCGATGAGGAGGTTGACCGGGACGGCGTCGTTGGGCTGATCTTCGCGGGGCGGACCATCCTCCTCGTCGCCGCTGCTGGGGCGGTAGAGCAGCGCCACGACGTCGGCGTCCTGCTCGATGGAGCCGGATTCGCGGAGGTCGGAGAGGCGGGGCTTGCGGTTTTTGTCGCGTTCCATGTCGCGGTTCAACTGGCTCAAGACGATGACGGGCACCTTGAGTTCCTTCGCGAGCGCTTTCACGCCGTTGGAAATGTCGGCGATTTCCTGCTGGCGATTCTCCGCCTTGCGCGCGGTGGAGTGGAGCAACTGGAGATAGTCGATGACGAAGAGTTTGACACCGTACTGTTGGTGCATCCGGCGGGCTTTGGCGCGCAGTTGGAGGATCGAGAGGCCCGCGGTGTCGTCGATGAACAGCGGCGCGCCGGCCATTTTGCCCGCGGCGCCGGTGAGGCGCGGAAAATCGCGCTCGGCGAGGAAACCGTCGCGGACGCTCTGGAGATTCACCCGCGCGCGCGAGCACAACATGCGCAGCACGAGCGATTCGGCGGTCATTTCCAAACTGAACACGCCGACGGGAAGTTTCTCTTCGAGGACGACGTGCTCGACGACGTTCATCGCGAGCGAGGTTTTGCCCATGCTGGGCCGCGCGGCGAGGACGATCATTTCGCCGCCGTGCAGGCCGCTGGTCATTTTGTCCAAGTCGGAGAAACCGGTGGGAATGCCCGTGAGAATGCCCTGGCCTTGGTGATATTTCTCGATGGTGCCGATGGCCTCGTTGACGAGGGACTTCATCGAGCGACTGGTTTTCTCGACGCGTTCCTCACTGATGCGCAGCACGTCGCGCTCGACTTCATCGAGTAGCGAGTCGAGTTCGCCCTCGTAATCGTACGCCCGGCCGACGGCCTCGGTGCAGGTGGTGATCATCTTTCGCAGGAGTTGTTTCTCCCGCACGATTTCGAGGTAGTAGCCGAGGTTCGCGGCGGAGGGCACGCCGTCCTGCAACGCGCCGAGGTACTCGACGCCGCCGATGGAGTCCAATTGCCCGCGATCCTTCAGCTTTTGCTGGACGGTGATGAGGTCGATCGGAGTCTTGGCGTCGTACATTTCCACCAACACCTCGAAGAGGGTTTGGTGGCGCAAATCGTAGAAAACCCCTTCGGCGCGCGGCAATTTTTCGAGGCAAATGCCAAGGCAATCATTCGGCGAAAGCAGCGCGCAACCGAGCACGCCCTGCTCGGCTTGGACGGAATGCGGCGGGAGGCGGTCCACCTTGACGACATCGGCACCGGGCGCGCGCCGGGCCTTGGACCTTTTCAGGTCGGCCTGGCGCGGGTTGTCGGCGTCTGCGACGGAATCAAGCATTTCGCGAGAGGAGACTAGAAACGGCGGCGGGAAGCAACGCCGAGTTCCATCAATCCATTCACAAGTTATTCACAGGTGGGGAATAATACCACGCGGCGGGCGAAACGGCGGTGGAATGTGGACTTCGCGGGGTTTCGGGTGGGTCGTGTTTCGAACGTGTGAACCCGGCGGCGGAAAAGTGTTTTGTGAAGAACTGTCCGCGGGGTGGAAACTCCGGTGCGGGCGACACGCGTGGCGAACGCCATTTCGCCCCGTATTTGCGCGGGCGGCGTGAGGCGGAACGGGGGGGGCAACGCGCGACCACGCGGTCGCCGGCGCTGGCGTGGCGTGAACGCAACCCGCTTGAAACAAGGCGTTTGTCGGGAAGATGGTTTTTCAAAAAAACCGCCGCCGCGGGCCGGTCGAAGCGGCGGGCGGCGGGGTGCCAATCCACTTCACCCCGGGCGATGCGTCGGTGAGGGCGCGTGGGGTGGCGCGCTAATTTCGCCAGTTCGATTGGGTATCGCGCGGCATTCGACGCTTTATCGTCACAAGCGCAAAAGCACCGCTGAAGGGAGGCGGATTGATGCGGCTGGCTTCCCGCGGGGGAAAAGTGGGGGGCGTCCAAATTTTCAAACCGTCAAGTGCGACTTATGCACAGGGGCGAAAATGGCTGCGCCACGACGAGTTTGCCCTGCGCCAACTTCGCCGGCCGCGGCGAACCGCAGCCGGGGCGGCTGCGCTCCCGCACCTACGCCCCGCTCCCGCAAACCTGGCATCGTGGATCACGCCGAATCCGCACGGTGTCGAAACGCATCGTGCGCAGATCGCAATGCAGCAATCGCCCCTGCAACGGCTGCCCGAGGCCCGCGACGAGCTTGATCACCTCGGTCGCGCCCAAACTCCCGGCCACCCCCGCCACCGCGCCGAACACGGGGAACTGCCGTTTCCACTGCGGCGGCGCCTCGGGATACAGGCACGCGAGGCACGGCGTCTTGCCGGGCACGAACGTCGTCACGTGCGCCTCGAGTTCATACACGGCGCACTCGACCATCGGCCGCGCCAGCCGCACGCAGGCACGGTTCAAACGAAAGCGTTCGGAAAACAACGGCGCGCAATCCACGACCACATCGGCCTGACGCACGAGCGTTTCCGCGTTGGCGTCGGTGATGTTCTCGGGCACCGCGATGATTTCGAGCCGCGGGTTCAACTCGCGCAAACGCCGCGCGATGGACTCGATGCGCGGACGGCCAATCCAGTCGTGCGTCATCAACAACTGCCGGTTCAAATCGCCCGGTTTCAAATTCCCGCCGTGCGCGAGAATCAATCGGCCCACGCCCGCCGCCGCGAGTTGATACGCCACGTTGCCGCCCACGCCGCCGCAGCGCGACACGAGCACCGTCGCGGCTTTCAGCGCCTCCTGACCGGCCTCGCCAAAGTCAGAAACCCACATCTGCCACTCGTAAGCGGCCTGCTCCTCGGCATTCAACGGGACGCGGCGGCGGTGGGGCATGGTGTCAGGGCGCGGCGGCGCTTCGCGGCTTCGGCTGCACCGTGGCGGGCGTGAGCTGGCCGCTCTTGAGTTGGAAAACCACTTCGCCAAGGCGCGCGGCCTCGTCGCGATTGTGCGTGACGTGCAGCGCGGTCACGCCGGTTTGCTGCTGCACGGCGAGGAGCAAATCCTGCATCTCCTCGCGCGTGTCCTCGTCGAGCGCGCTGAGCGGTTCATCGAGCAACAACAACGACGGCCGCGCCGCCAGCGCGCGTCCGAGCGCGACGCGTTGCGCCTCGCCGCCGCTCAGGCCCGCGGGCTTGCGCGCGAGCAACGCCGTGAGGCCGAGCATCCGCGCGAGTTCAGCCACGCGCGCCGCGATGGCCGCGTCGTCCCAGCGGCGAATGAACAGCGCAAAACCCAAATGCTCGCGCACGGTCATCGTCTGGAACAGCGCGCGATCCTGCGGCACGTAGCCGATGCCGCGATCCGCCGGCGGCAGATGCGTCACGTCGCGCCCGAGCAGTTCGATGCTGCCGCGCGTGACGCGGCGCAGACCGCAGAGTGCCTCGAGCAACGTCGTTTTGCCGCTGCCCGTGTGGCCCATGAGCACGCCGTA
>JAYVOY010000296.1:0-5746 GCA_043757645.1 Verrucomicrobiota bacterium | reverse complement strand
GCAAGCGGGGGCGGCGGGGAAAATTTATGTGCGGCAAAATTTGGTTCGTGGCAAACGAGTTGGAAATCTCATTAGCACCCGGCTTCAGCCGGGTGTCTTGCGGACCGGGAGCCGTGAACCGCTTCAGCGGTTTCTCGCGCGGTGGGAAACCGCTGAAGCGGTTGAGATTGCTCACGCGGTCGCGTCACCCGGCTGAAGCCGGGTGCTAATGGAGGGGAATCAGAACTCGGGAAACGAAGCGATGGGCGCCGCACGACGCGCTCGTCGCGACGTAGCGAAATCATTTCGCGGCCGCCTTACACAATTTCGCTCACGCCACCGCCTGCAATTCCCGCGCGGATTCGCACGCCAGCTCCCGCGCCGCCGCCGGCTCCTTGTAGTTAAACAACTGCCGCGCCTTGATCATCATCGCGACCACCGGCGGCACCATCTCCTCCCACGTCACGTCGCCCGCGCGAATCCGCGCCAGCACGTCGCGCGAGAAAATCGCCAGCGTGGACTCGTCGAAATCACGCATCCCCTCGATCAGGCGGTTCTCGATCAAATAGGCGTAGAGATGCCGCAGGTGCGGCGCGACGCGGAGATTTCCCGCCGTGATCAGACAGCCCGTCTTCGCTTCGAGCATCGGATGCACGTAGAGTTTCAAATCGTTTTTGAACAACCGCCCGAACGACTCGAGAATGCCGCCCTCCAAGTCGAGGTAATATTTTTCGTCGAAAATATTCTGCAGCGTCGGCACGCCCATCGAGATGCCGATCGTCTTTTTCGTGTAGCGAAACAGATAGCCCGCCAGCCGGTGAAACTCGCCGAAGTTGGAAATCAAAACCGTCTGCCCCAGCGCGCTGAGCAAATCCACGCGATCCAAAAAATCCTTCGGATCAATGCCCGATTCCGTCGTGAGATTCCGCATCGTCATTTCCATCAACACGAGAATCTCCTCGTCCCGCACCTTCGGCTCCTGGACGAACTGCGCCTTGGCGCACTTGAGCATGTCGAGCGTCACCTTCGTCACCGGGCGGAAGCTCCCGCGCTCGACGAGAATGCACTTTTTGTAGAGCGCGTCCGCCGGTTGCACGACCTCGCCATCCGCGCGGAACATCGCGGCCTGCGACAAGCCCAGTTGCACGAGACGCAGGCTCAACACGCGGTTGTCCACGTCGAAAAACGCCGGCCCCGTCACCTTCACCATGTCCACCTCGACGCGCTCGGTCGTGAGATTGTCGAGCAGCGACGCGAGCATTTCCTCCGGTTGCCGGTGCAGATACAGCGCGCCGTGGAGCAGGTTCACGCCCATGATTCCGAGCGCCTCCTGCTGCTGCAAATTTTCGCGATCCAGCATCCGCACATGAATGATGATCTGCGACGCCTCGCCCCGCGGCTCCGCCTGAAAGCGCAGCCCGAGCCAGCCGTGGCAATCGCCCGTGCCCTTGAAACTCTTCGCCGCCACCGTGTCCGCGAACGCGAAGAAACACGTGTTGTCGCCGCGCTTCGCATTCAACCGTTCGATCAATAATCCGAACTCGCGCTCGAGCATCGTGCCCAAACGCTGCCGGCTCACGTAGCGGTCCGACTGCCCGTAAATCGCGTCGCTCACGGTCATGTCGTACGCGGACATCGTCTTGGCAATCGTGCCCGCCGCGCCGCCCACGCGGAAGAACCACCGCGCCACCTCCTGCCCCGCGCCAATCTCGGCGAAGGTCCCGTAGGTACACGGGTCCAGATTTATTTTCAGCGCCTTCTGATGGGTTCCCAAAATTTCTCGGCTCATGGCAGTGCTAGCGTACCCCACTCAAATGCGGGCGGGGAAACGCGGGTTTTTCATTGTCTCAATGCACGGAATATCGGCATTCCGCGAAAAAACTGTCGCGCACGCGCGGAAGTCGCCGCACCGCCGGGCGGAACAAGGGGGGGAACTCCGGCGAAAAATGAGGAAAGCAGAAGGGGATTTGGCAAAGGAATTTGAGGCCGGGGAATGACTTCTATTTTCAATTTCTTCGCCCTCAATTCCCTTGCCAACACGCGCCGTGCCGGAGTCCGGCGCTCCGTGAAACTGCGGCAGCGGGCGACGCCGCTTGTCAGGGTGCAGGAATTTCGGGACATTCGCGCGATGCAAGCGGCGGAGAAAATGGATTTTGTGTCGGTCGAAGATTATCTCGCGGGCGAGATGGCCAGCGCGATCCGCCACGAGTATTTGGGCGGGCTGGTCTATGCGATGGCGGGGGAAACGTGGGATCACAATCAAATCACCGGCAACCTTTACATGACGGTGCGGCGGCGTTTGAAGGGGAAGCCTTGCCGCGTTTTCATGAGCGACGTGCGCGTGAATTTTCAACTGCACGACGATGAGTATTACTACTATCCGGACATCGTGGTGACGTGCGACAAGCGCGACGCGGGGCCGCGGTTTGTGCGGCATCCGAAGTTGATTATGGAGGTGCTGTCGGAGAGCACGGAGCGGGTGGATCGGCGGGAGAAGTTTCTGGCGTACACAAGCGTGCCGTCGTTCGAGGAGTACGTGCTGGTGGCGCAGGCGGGGCGCGCGGTGACGGTGTTTCGGCGCGCGAATAATTGGAAGGCGGAGGTGACGACGGGCGCGCGGGCGAGTGTGGTGTTCAAGTCGCTCGGGGTGAGGGCGCCGTTGGCGGCGATTTACGAGGGAGTTTGAGCGCGCAGCCTGTCATGACGGATTTATCGCCAAGCGAGGCGGCGCAACGCATTCGCGCGGCCTTGCCGGAGACGGGGTTGTTCGAGGGGCACGGGTGGCGGATCGCGCCGGCCCCGTTCGCGTTGGGGGCGGAGTTGGCGCGCGAGTTGGAGTCGCTGGGGCGCGTGTTGTTGCAGTTCAATCGCGCGGTGAACCGGCTGTATCGGCTGAGTTGCGAGGGGAAGGAACCGGCGTGGGTCGCGGCGTTGCTGGATCAGGGGAAGCCGGCGGAGTTGGTCGCGCTGCAACGGTCGGCGGCGTTGAAGAATGAACTGCCACGCGTGATTCGGCCGGATTTGTTGCTCACGGATTCGGGGATCAGCGTGACGGAGTTGGACAGCGTGCCGGGTGGGATTGGGCTGACGGCGTGGCTGAATCAGACGTATGCGGCGGTGGGCGCGGGCGCGGCGGTGCTCGGGGGCGCGGAGGGAATGCTCCAGGGTTTCGCGAGTATTTTTGGCGACGCGGCGCGCGTGCAGGTGGTGATCGCGGAGGAGTCGGCGACGTATCGGCCGGAGATGCGGTGGTTGTGCGGGCAATTGGGCGAGGAGCGTTTTCAGGTGCGCGGGCCGGAGTTCACGGGGTTCGCGGCGGGCGATGCGGGGTATCGGTTTTTCGAGTTGTTCGATGTGCCGAATGTGGCGAACGCGCCGGAAATTTTTTCACTGGCGGCGGAGAAACGGCTGCGGTTGACGCCGCCGCCGAAACCAATTTTCGAGGAGAAACTTTTGTTCGCGTTGTTGTGGAATCGGAATCTGCGCGCGTTCTGGCGGCGCGAGTTGGGCGAGGCGTTTCTCGAGCGGTTGTTGAAACTGGTGCCGTACACCTGGGTGCTTGATCCGACGCCGCTGCCGCCGCACGCGGCGTTTCCCGAGCTGGGGCTGACGGATTGGAATCAGTTGCAGACGCTGTCGCAACGCGAGCGGGACTTGATTTTGAAGGTGTCGGGCTTTTCGGCGGAGGCGTGGGGCGCGCGCGGCGTTTATCTCGGGAGCGATTTGTCGCAGGCGGATTGGGCGGCGGCGGTGGACAAGGCGCTGGCGGGGTTCGCGCGGTCGCCCTACGTGCTGCAGCGGTATCACAAGCCGCGGACGGTGGCGGCGGAGTGGTTTGATTTCGCGGCGCAACGCGTGGTGGCGATGCCGGGCCGGGTGCGGTTGTGTCCGTATTATTTTGTCGCCGGTGAGGGGGATCAGCAGCGGGCGACGCTCGGGGGCGTGCTGGCGACGGTGTGTCCGGCGGACAAAAAAATCATCCACGGCATGACGGAGGCCGTGCTGGCCCCGTGCTCGATATGACGTTGTTTGAATTCATCGTGCTGGCGGGTGGGTCGCTGTTTTTCATCATCGATCCGATTGGGTGCGTGCCGGCGTTTCTGGCGATGACGCCGACGGACACGCCGGAGCAGCGGGTGCGGATGGCACGCTTGGCGTGCTGGGTGGCGGCGGGCGTGCTCGTGGTGTTCGCGCTGCTGGGGAAATGGATTTTCAAATTTCTCGGGATCACGCCGCCGGCGTTTCAGATGGCGGGGAGCATGGTGTTGCTGATTGTGGCGGTGGACATGTTGCGCGCGCGGCGGTCAGCGGTGCAGGAAACGGTGGCGGAGACGGATGCGGCGGCGCGCAAGGCGGATGTCGCCGTCGCGCCGCTCGCCGTGCCGATGCTGGCGGGGCCGGGGGCGATCACGACGGTGATTTTGTTGCACGACAAGGCGGCGAACTTCGGTCAGCAAGTCGCGTTGTATGGGTGCATCGGGGCGGTGATGCTGGTGTGTTATGTGGTGCTGCGGTTGTCGGCGACGGGGGCGAAATGGCTGGGGCCGATCGCGATGAAGGTGATGACGCGCTTGATGGGGCTGATGCTGGCGGCAGTGGCGTTTCAGTTCATGTTCAATGCGTTGAAGGAGTTGAAGGGGACGGTGTTTTGAAGCCGAAGCAGCACGGCCGACAAACGATAATCCACCGCGTGAAACGAAGGCCCTCGTGAGCGAACGAAGCGCGTCCCGTCCGCGACAAAAGCACTCCGCCGCCCGTCCCGCCCCTACCCTCCCCGCGTCTGCCGCACCGTGAAATTTTTCATCGCGTAAATCACGCGCCCGTCCACCGACAAAAAACCATCCACCCGCAGCAGCTTCCGCTCGTCGTCCGCCGCCGTCACCACGGCCTCGACGCTCATCACCTGATTCGTCGGGATCACCTGCCCGCGATACACCCACTCGTGCGGCTGCCCGACCGCGACCGCCTCGAGCCGCGTGCCCGCCGGCGTGCCCCAACGCTCGGCCGCGAGGAATTTCGCCAGTTGCAAAAACGCCTCCAACCCGAGCGAACCCGGCATCACCGGATCCTCAAAAAAGTGCGCCTGAAAAAACCACTCCGCCGCGTTCACCCGCTTCGTCCCGCGCACGAAACCCAACCCCGCCGGTCCGCCCGCCGGCACGTGACACTCCACGCGATCCATCATCCGCAACTGCTCCCCCGCAAACGGCCACGCCCGCGGAAACTCCACCGCCCGCGCGCGCCCCAACTCCGCCGCCGTCGGCGCGTGCAACTTCGCATCGCGCACGCCCACCTGCTGCGCCAGCGCCGCCGCCGAGAAGAACCCGAAGTACGTGTTCCCGCGATACACCGGCCCGCCGCCCGCGCGCATTTCGTAATCGAAATTCTGAATGATCATCCCGCCCGAACTCGACACCTTCGTCATCTTCACCCGCGTCGTCAGCGTGCCCACGCCCGGAAACACCGGCGCGAGTTGCACCGCCGAACCGCCGAGATTCCGAAACCGCAAATCCGTCTCACTCGTCAGCGCCGACCCCAGATACGCCGCCAGCCAACCACACGGCTGCAACGCGATCTCGAGCAACACCGCGAACGGCATGTCGCCCTGCCGATTCGCGCCGAAATACCAGTCGTCCGCCGGCACATCGTATTCCGCCTCGATCTCCGGCCCCGCCACCAGCTTCCACGGCTCCCCGTGAATCTCCACAATCCGGTCGAGAAATTGATACGGCGGCCCCGGCAACCGCGCGATTTTCCGCGGCCCATC
>JAYVOY010000295.1:0-5765 GCA_043757645.1 Verrucomicrobiota bacterium | reverse complement strand
GCGGCAGGCCGGTGAGCGCGAGCGTGACGCGGCGGAGCAGAATCTCGCGCGGCGCCTCGGGCTGGAATTGCAGCTTCTCCGATGCGAGCCGCGCGGCGAGGAACGCGTCGATCGGGGAAAGGGGGGAAGTGATTGGCGGCTGCGGAGGGTTCGGACCGGTTGCGCCCGCGCTCACCTTCGGCACCGGCGGCGCGGCGACCGTCTCGAACGCCCAGTGTCCCGCGTACTTCGCGCCCTCGGCGACCCAGCGGCGGAACAAATCTTTTTGCGCGGGCGAAATGGTTTTGTGCGTGGTGGCGGGCGGCATCAACTCGTCGGCGTCCTTCGTGAAGAGGCGCGCGATGATTTCGGATTTTTCCGGCGCGCCGGGGACGATGGGGATTTTGCCGGACTTCGCGGGCTGGAGCGCCTCGTCGCGCAAGTCGAGCCGCAGCTTGCCCTTGCGCGCCTTGTCGTCGGGGCCGTGGCACTTGAAGCACGTGTCGGACATCGCGGGCCGGATGTCGCGGTTGAAATCCACGGGCGCAGTCGCGGCCCGCGCGGCGAAGACGAAGGAAAACGCAGCAGCGACCGACGCGACGAACGCGAGTGAATGAGTGAGGCGGTTACGAATAAACGGCATAGGAGGAGTTATTGACCCGAATCGGCGGTGAAGATTCACGGGCGGAGCGCCGAGCACCGGCTCGGCGTGAGCGGCTGATTGGGAAACGCGCCGAGCCGGTGCTCGGCGCTCCGATGCGGCGGTCGGAGAAACATCTGCGGCCCGCACGCTTTCACCCGAAGAGTTTCGTGAGCGGACTGCCGCTTTCGACAATGGGGACGGGCCTTCCCTCGCGATTGAGCAGCATCAAATCGGGATCAATGCCGAGCGCCCAGTAGAGCGTCTTGGCGAGATCCTCGGGCGTGACGCCGTTGTCCTTCACGTAGGCCGCGTGGGCATCGCTCTCACCGTAAAGCCCGCCGCCGCGAATGCCGCCGCCCGCGAGCAGACACGGGAACAGCGTGCTCCAATGATCGCGACCCCAGCCGGCATTGGCCTTCGGCGTGCGGCCCATTTCGCCGACGGCGACGACGAGCGTTTCCTGCAACAGGCCGCGCGACTCGAGATCGGCGAGCAACGCGGACGCGGCTTGATCGAACGTCGGCAACAGATGCTTTTGCACGTCCTCATTGTTGCGATGCGAGTCCCAACTGTAGCCGTCCACACAGTCGTAATGCACGGTGACAAACCGCGTCCCGCTCTCGACCAACCGCCGCGCGAGCAGGCACGACTGGCCGAACAAATGGCGTCCGTAAGCATCGCGCAACCGCGCCGGCTCGCGGCGAATATCCAGCGCCGCGCGCGTTTGGTCGGAGGTGGCGAGTGACAACGCGCGGCGCCGATGACGGTCGAGATTGCCCGCGGCCCCGGCGTCGATTTGGCGCTGCACGACCTCGAATTGTTCCAGCAACGTCGCGCGTTCGCGCAGCGTTTTGAGCGGCACTTCCGGCGCGAGACCGTCGATCACAAACGACAGTTCCTCGTCCGCGCAGTCGCGCCAGTAGGGGTTGTCGTTCACATCGCGCTTGTCCACTTTCGTCGTGAGCGGATTGAAGCCGCCGCCGAGCCAGCCCGCGTATTCGCCGGGCCGCCGATACTGGCCGGCCTCCTGCAAACGCCCGAGTGAGTTCGGCACCGTCGCGTAGGTCGGGAGGCTGCGGTCGAGGCCGCCGGGTGCTTGTTGCGAGAGATACTCGACAACGCTGCCGATCGACGGCCAGTCCTGCGGCGTCGCGACAAAACCGCCGCCGACCGGCACCTGCCAGCGCCGCCCCGTCTGCATATAATGCCCGCCGCCGCTGTGATCGTTGAACGAATGCGTCATCGTGCGAATGACGGAATATTTGTCCGACAACGCGGCGAGCTTCGGCAGCGCCTCGGAAATCAACAGCCCCGGCGTGCGCGAACGAATCGGGCGGAACGGTCCGCGAATTTCCGCCGGTGCCTCGGGCTTGAGATCGAACGTCTCCAACTGGCTCGGGCCGCCGAAGAGAAAGAGGAAAATCACCGACTTGGCCTTCGCGCTGGGTTGGAGATGCGCGGCGGTTTCCTGGGCCGCGAAAACCTTCGGCAGCGACATCCCGAGCAAACCCGCGCCGCCGATTTGGAGAATCCGCCGCCGGTTGAAACGCGCGGAACCCGCGCGGGCGAGGGGGCGCTGAATGGTGAGCATGACTTGCGTTCGTCTTTTCCCGCGCGGTTGTCAATCGCGATGTGATATTCCGGGTGCGGCAGCGCGGAGTTCCAAGTCCGCTGTGTCGCAAGGCTTCCAGCCTGCGGAGCGTCCGCGCTGCCAACGTGCTCGGGTGTTGCCACGCCCTGCCGATTGGAAATCGGCGACACAGCAGACTGGGAAGTCTGCGGTACGTTTCTGGGCACCCTGACCCACTTCTAATCACGCCCCGCCGTTACGCCGCCCCCCTTCCCCGGCGTTTTCATTGGTAGCCGCTTCGCGCGTCTCGTATCGTCGCGGATATGCGAATTACGAATCTCAATCCCCAGACCGACATCGGCGCCAGCGCGTGGCTGGCCGAGGTGGATGGTCACCGCCTGCTCATGGATGCCGGCGTGCATCCGAAACACGAGGGGCGCGAGAGCCTGCCGCTGTACGACGGCATTAAAAATCTGGAGGTCGATGCCATCGCGCTGTCGCACTGCCATCACGATCACGTCGGCTCGCTGCCGGTGGCGTTGCGGATGTTTCCGAAGGCGCACGTGCTGATGACCGAGTTGAGTTATTTCATCGTCGAGCGCGTGCTGCACAACTCGGTGAACGTGATGACCCGCCAGCGCGAGGAGATGAACATCCTCGAATACCCGCTCTTCACGCACGACGAGGTGGATGAACAGTTCGCGCGCTTCCAGGGTTTTCGCTACAACCGCGAAATCGAATGGGCCGCGCATCACAAGAAACGCGCGGGCTTTCGCTCGCCGGTGCTGGAATTTTACGACGCCGGCCACGCGCTCGGCTCCGCGGGCGTCATGGTGCGCGGGCAGAAGGAAACGCTCTTCTACACGGGCGACGTGAGCTTCCGCGATCAAACGCTCCTGCGCGGCGCGCGCTTTGACGAGGTCAAGGCCGACGTGCTCATCATGGAAACCACGCGCGGCAATCGCGCCACGCCGCCGGGCTTCACACGCGAGGGCGAGATCGAGCGCCTCACGCAGAGCATCGACGCCGTGCTCAAGCGCAAGGGCGGCGTGCTCATCCCGACCTTCGCGCTCGGGCGCACGCAGGAAATTCTCGCGCTGCTGGCGTTGCTCATGCAGTCCGGCCGCCTGCGCCGCCAGCCGATTTACATCGGCGGTTTGGGCCGCGTCTTCACCGAGATTTATGATCTCGAAGCCCACCGCGCCAATCGCAACCACACAAATCTCAAGCTCACCGAGGCGCTCGATTTGAAGGTGATGGCCCCGCGCCAAATCGAGGACCTCAAGCTCAACGTCAGCCGCATTTACGTCATCACCGCCGGCATGATGAGCGAGCACACCGCGGCGCACGATCTCGGCGCGCGGATGCTCGGTGACGAGCGCCACGGCATTTTCTTCGTCGGGTACGCGGACCCTGAAACCCCCGGTGGCCGGCTCAAAGCGTCGGAGCCGGGCAAGTCGTTTTTCTTCAGCCGTTCCGCGGGCGAACTCACGCACCGGGCCGAGGTGAAGGATTTCGATCTCACCGCCCACGCCAACCGCGAGGAACTCATGGACTTCGTTGGCCAAGTCGATCCGCGCGTGATTTTCCTCGGTCACGGCGACGAGGCCTCGCGCTTCTGGTTCGCGCACCAAATCCAGCAGCGCTTCCCGAAAATCCGCATTCACCAACCGGAGCCGGGGAAGGCGATTGAAATGTGAGCGTGGCGTGGGGTGCGCCGCGCGCCGGCCGCGTTTCCACGGCCTGGATTCGGTTTGGACGGCGGGACTTTCGGCGTGGCCGAGACGTTGGAAATTCGCAAAAGCGCCGCGCGGGCGCACGCCCCGCCGCCTGAAGGCGGGACTCCGTACCCAGGGCGCCCCCCGTTTTGTGCTGCGATGGCAAGCGGAGCGCGGCACCGCTTGCGCACGCACGCGCGCAAGGCTTTCGACATTCATGGCTCCCCCCGCACGCTCGCAAGCGCCGTCGCCGCTCCGCGCTGCCGACGCGGTACAAATAGCGGAGGCACCGCGGCTTTCCGCGAACGCGGGCGACAATTCGCCGCACGACAAAGCGTCTCCGTCGCGCCGTCGGTTCGTTGCAGTCGGGCCGCGCTTTTTCGTTCGATAGTTTGCAGAAAGCGGTTCTGGTTTGCGTCTGAAAAACCTGTGATGAATCGCCGCGCTGTCATTCGTTCGCTCGCCGGGAGTTCGCTCCTGTTGCCGGGGATTGTTGCCGAAATGTTGCGCGCGGACGCGGCGCGGGGCGGGGTGACGGAGGCGGTCGATCCGGCGGCGCCGCGGGCGCCGCATTTCACGCCGAAGGCCAAGCGGGTGATTTTCCTGCACATGAGCGGCGGGGCGTCGCATGTGGATTCGTTTGATTACAAGCCGCGCCTGATTGCCGATCACAATCAGCCGTACGAGGTGCCGAAGAAAATGCTGGAGGCCTTCGCGCTGAACAATCGCAGCGAGGTGAAGTATTACAAAAAGCCGATGTGGGAATTCAAACCGCGCGGGCAGTCGGGGCTGTGGATCAGCGAATTGTTTCCGAAGACGGCGGAGCGCGCGGATGACCTGTGCCTGATTCGTTCGATGTTCAACGACCACGCGGATCACGCGCAGGCGACGCTGGGGATTCACACGGGGTCGGTGACGTTCACGCGGCCGAGCATGGGTTCGTGGGTGAGCTACGGGCTGGGCACGGAGAACGCGAATCTGCCGGCGTTCATGGTGATCGCGCCGGCGCTGCCCTACGCGGGCGCGCAGGTGTGGTCGGCGGATTTTTTGCCGGGCGCGCATCAGGGCACGCGCGTGGTGCCGGGGCCGGAACCGGTGCCAAACATCAGTCGGCGGCTGCCGGACGCGGAGTTGCAGGAGATGGAACTGGGCCTGGGCGCGGCGCTGAACCGGCGGCACCTCGGCGCGCGGGCGAATGACCCGCAACTGGCGGCGCGCATCAAGGCGTTCGAGACGGCGTTCGGGATGCAGGCGGCGGCGCCGGAGGCGTTCGAGCTCGCGCGGGAATCGGACGCGACGCATCAGCTTTACGGGTTGCAGCGCGGGAGCACGAAGGGTTTTGCGTGGCAGTGTTTGATCGCGCGGCGGTTGGCGCAGCGCGGCGTGCGGTTCATCGAGTTGATCGACACGGGCGCGTCGGGCAACTGGGATTCGCACGGTGACGTCGGCCAGCACGGGCCGCTGGCGCGCAATGTGGACCAGCCGATCGCGGCGTTGCTGGCGGATTTGAAGGGGCTGGGAATGCTCGAGGAAACGCTCGTGGTGTGGGCGACGGAATTTGGCCGTACGCCGTTCAACACGACGAAGGACGCGAAGGGCCGCGAGCATCACGCGCAGGCGTTCACGTGCTGGATGGCGGGGGGCGGGGTGAAGGGCGGCTACAGCTACGGCGAGAGCGACGAGCACGGCAACGCGGTCGCGAGCAATCCGGTTCACGTCCACGATTTCCACGCGACGATGCTGCATTTGCTGGGGCTGGAGCACACGCGGCTGACGTTTCGTCACGCGGGGCGCGATTTCCGGCTGACGGATGTGCATGGGAATGTGGTGACGGATGTTTTGGCGTAGGCGGGGC
>JAYVOY010000294.1:0-5788 GCA_043757645.1 Verrucomicrobiota bacterium | reverse complement strand
TCCGCGCGCGCCGGGCCGCCCTCTGAAATCAGGCCCCCAACCCGCTCTGCCGCCCCGGCGCGCGCGGAGCGACGCGCCCTACCTGCCACCGGGCGTCTCCTTGTTTGGCAACAGTGTCAAGATGCGCCCCACGCCGGCTCATCTCCAAAATTAGTCTTTGATTCCCCCCTGCTTACCGCAAAGCTCCCGGCCTGATTTTACCGGGAGGGCGGACTGGAACGCGCGCCCGCCGGAGGTTTTCCCCGTGGACAAGCCCCGCGCGCGCGGCCACCGCCGCCCTTCGGATTCGCACATGAAACGCACACACCACTGCAACGAAATTCGCCCCGCGCACGCCGGTCAAACCGTCACCCTCGTCGGCTGGGTGCATTCCCGCCGCGACCTCGGCGGCGTCCTCTTCATCGACCTGCGCGACCGCGAGGGCCGCACGCAAACCGTTTTCGATCCCTCCGATTTGGCGAGGGAAGTCTTTGAACACGCCAGTCATTTGCACAGCGAATCGGTCATTCAAATCAGCGGCAAAGTCCGCGTGCGCCCCGTCGGCACCAACAACGAAAAAATCC
This sequence comes from Verrucomicrobiota bacterium, assembly GCA_043757645.1. Lineage (GTDB taxonomy): Bacteria > Verrucomicrobiota > Verrucomicrobiia > Limisphaerales > BJHT01 > BJHT01. The sequence goes on along the minus strand of JAYVOY010000294.1, from coordinate 5,225 downwards.
CCACCGGCGAAATCGAAGTGCTCGTCAAGGAACTCGAAGTCCTTAACGACGCCGCCGTGCTGCCCTTCCCCGTCGATGATCCGGAGGTCGCCAACAAAGTGAACGAGGAACTGCGCCTCCAATACCGTTACCTCGACCTCCGCCGGCCCGAGATGGCGCGCAACCTCCGCCTCCGCTCGAAGGTCGCCACCGCCACGCGCGTGTTCATGGATGAACAGGGCTTCCTCGAAGTCGAGACCCCTACCCTCTTCAAGTCCACCCCCGAGGGCGCGCGCGAATTTCTCGTTCCCAACCGCCGCGAGCCGGGAACGTTTTATGCGCTGCCGCAATCCCCGCAGCAGTTCAAACAAATCCTCATGGTCGCGGGCATCGAGCGGTACTTCCAACTCGCCCGCTGCTATCGCGACGAGGATTTGCGCGCCGACCGCCAGCCCGAATTCACGCAGGTCGATATCGAGATGAGCTTCATCGAGCGCGAGGATATTTACGCGCTGATCGAGGGTCTCTTGAAACGCGTCTGGAAAACCGCCCTCAACCTCGACATCCCCACGCCCTTCAAACGCATCAGCTTCGAGGAGGCCCTCAACCGCTACGGCATCGACAAGCCCGACACGCGCTTCGGCATGGAACTCGTGGACTTCACCGAGGACTTCCGCGCGAGCACGTTCAAGGTCTTCAGCGGCGCGATTGCCAACGGCGGCGTCGTCAAGGCGATGAACGCCCGCGGCCTCGCCGGCGCGACGCAGGGCCAGCTCGAAACGATGACCGAATACGCGAAAAGCTTCGGCGCGCGCGGCCTCGCCTACATCAAAGTGGAAAACGGCGAATGGAAATCGCCCATCGTGAAATTCTTCACCGAAGCCGAGAAGGCCGCGCTCAGAACCAAACTGGAAATTGCCGAGGGCGACTTGATTCTCTTCGCCGCCGACCAGTGGCTCAACGCCTGCGAGATTCTCGGCAAGATTCGCCTCTACTGCGCGGAAGTGCTCAAGACGCAGGGCAAACTCGTCCTCGACCCGAAGCAGTTCAATTTCCTCTGGGTCATTGAGTTTCCCCTGCTTGGTTTCGACCGCGAACTGAACCGCTGGTATTCCAGCCACCATCCCTTCACCGCGCCCGTCACGGAAGACATCCCCCTCCTCAAGACCGACCCGAAGAAAGTCCGCGGCCAGCACTACGACATCGTGGTCAACGGCGTTGAACTCGGCGGCGGGAGCATCCGCATCCACCAACCGGCCGTGCAGCAGACGATCTTCGAGGAACTCCTCGCCATCCCGCCTGACGAAACGCAACTCCGGTTCGGCTATATGCTGGAAGCCTTCAAGTATGGCGCGCCCCCGCACGGCGGCATCGCGCTCGGCTTCGACCGCCTCATCGCCATCCTCTGCGGCACGTCGAGCATCCGCGACGTCATCGCCTTCCCGAAGACTGCCAAGGGAACCTGCCTCATGACCGACTCGCCCAGCAGCGTCACCGCGCGGCAATTGAAGGACCTGCACATTGAAGTGAAGGCGGCGGTGAAGAAGGAGTGATCAAAAACAAGGGACAAGCCATGATTACGCAGTTTTCCGTCGAAGGCTTCAAGCTACTGCGAACCAAATCGGTTCCACTAGCTCGCGTCACCACCATTGTCGGGCCAAATAACGGCGGAAAGACTTCTCTACTGCAAGCACTGATGGCTTGGCAGCTTGCCCTCCAGACTTGGGTGAAGCGGAGAAAATATGACCCAGCCTTCCCGGAGACATTGACAGCAAAAACAAGGTCCGGTATCCGCCTTAATCTTGAGGAGCTAACTTTCGTCGAAATCGGAACGAGCCACGAACTCTGGCCGGACTTGAAGGTATTCGAAGGACAAAACCGGCCGGCGCTCATCAGGATACTCGTGGAAGGGATGACCCGTTCCGTGCCCTGGAAGTGCGGGATCGAGTTCCAGTTCGGTGACGAGAAAAGCGTTAATGTGCGTCCCGCGCTGGACCGGGACGGCGGGGACATATTGATTCCCAAAGAAGCCTTACAAGAGGTAGTGGTACTCAACTCAGCGATTCACGGCACTCTCCCCCTATCCGAACTACTACTCCAACGTGACGGAGTGGATTTCATGGTGCAGACCGGGCAAGTTAACCGGGCCTTGCGTTCCATGCTCTACTATCTCGATTGCGGTCCGGGCAACGAGACTTCCCAAGAGGAGGCGAGCGCGGGCTGGAGTGGGTTGGCGAAGGATATTCGTTCCATGTTCGGAGTTGAGATTGAGCGGCCTGTGCGACTGCCAAATAGCCAGATTGAAGTTTCTTACCGAAATCAATCCCGAGGCACCGAGAAACGTAGGCCAGCGATGAATCTCAACACCGCTGGCAGCGGCTTTCTCCAAATGCTGCAACTCCTCACCCTCTTCTATAGTCGGCGCGGCAAAGCAACGCTTTTCTTGTTGGATGAGCCGGAATCGCATCTGGAAAGCATCCGTCAGCAGGATCTGTATCGTCTGCTCACTGAGCGCGCCGAAGACTTGGGAATTCAGGTCATCATGGCCTCGCATTCCGAGCAGTTTATGGAGGAAGCGGTTCATTTCGACTGTCCTCCGGATCGGCCTCAACAGTTGCTGGCGGCAATTGCCGGAGAAGTTGTCCCTTTGGGAAACCAGTTGGATCGCAAACGAGCCACTCAGGCTCTTTGCGACATTCCGATCGTGGACTATTACAGCACCCAGCGCCGGGGAACTTGGCTCTATGTTGAGGACAAATCGGACGTGGACCTACTGCGCGCTTGGGCCAGAATCCTGAAACATGAGCGAGCCTTGAAAATACTCGATACGACTGCCCCCGTGGCGAACCATCATTATCTCAAGTGCAACTTGTATCGCGAAGCTGCCCGGCATTTTCAAGGCCTACAGTTCATGTTCCCTTCCATAAGGGGCGTCGTGTTGACGGATCGAGTGGATCGAGCGCCATCCACCGACGACCCAGTTGCTCATCTGATGTGGGGACGTCGAGAAATTGAGAACTACCTACTCGTCTGGCCCGTGATCGAGCGGATTTTTCTGGCCGAGGCCGCCAAGAATGAAAAATGGAAGCAGACCAATCCGGGTGATTTGTTCGCGCAGACCTACGGCAAGGAATTGCGGGCGCTGATGACCTCTGAATTTCTAGTCTCAGCGGCGTTGACGGATGTGACGCACCCCGATTTGGCCAACAAAAAGGGCAGCGATGAGGTTTTGGTTCCGTTCTTTAAGAAGGCGTTTGCCACTCACGCAATTTACAACACACTGCCGAAGGAAGAGTTTTACCGCCTCGCGGAACAGATGCGACCGGAAGAGGTTCCTGACGAAGTCCGCACCATGCTCGACCGACTCGCCGATGCGTTGACCCCGGAATCGTAGCTAGTTGGTCTCGTCGGCCGTTTTCGTCGTCTCCATGGGATTACGGCGACCGAGTAACCGCAGAATCTCATTTCAAAGTCTGGGCCTACCCGTCCGCGTCCCATCAGGCTCGGACGTTTGCCGAACCATCGCAACGCTAGGCGCTACCAACGGGATCATCCGCCTGTTTCATTTTCGCGATAGTCTCCCCCCCTCAAAGGTTGATATTCTCAAGGCTTGGTATCGCGCAAATTGGCGTCAACGGCGCGGGCAGCACTGGATTCAGCGGCGGAATGAGGCGATGGGGGTGAATGTGTCGTAACGGTTGGCGGGAGGGCCTGAAAGTAAGTAGCGCCTGCTTGCCGTCTCGCCCCCGCATCCCTACGCTGACCGCGTGACTGACGAGCACGATGTTTTGCGCGAGATGGCGCCGCCCACGCCGGCGTCGCTGGAGTTGTGTGCGCGCGCGGCGGCGCTGGTGCGCGGGCATCCGGAGTGTTTTTGGTTTCGCCATCCGGAGGCCCGCATTCGACATCTCGACGACGTGCGGTTGGTGGTGGAACACCTCCGCGAATACGGTGACCGCCGCGCGTGGCGGGACGCCCAAGAATTACACTTATGCCTCTCACCGCTCTACAGAAAGACGTGCTAATCCTCCTGGCTGGGAACCGGAGTGAGGAAAGCCATTTCGCCGGCGGCATCGTGTTGAATTCCGCGGACGACTCGGCGCGTTTTTCGCACGACCTCGACATCTTTCACGAACTGGCCGAGGAAGTGACGCGTGCCAGCAATCGCGATGTGGAGACACTGCGCCGCGCCGGATTTCAAGTCGAGACGCCGTCGCGCTACGGCGAGTGGGAAAAGGACGCCACGTTTCGCAAGGCGAAAATCAGCCGCGGCAATGAATCCGTGGAGATCGACTGGGCGGCGGATTCGGCCTTCCGCTTTTTCCCCATCGAACGCGACCCGCTGCTGGGCTGGCGCCTGCATCTTTTCGACATCGCGACGAACAAGGCACTCGCGCTCTCGGCCCGCACGGAAACCCGCGATTACGTGGACATCGTGGAACTGCACCGCACGTTTCCGCTCCCCGCGATTTGTTGGGCGGCGTGCGGCAAGGATCCCGGCTTCAGCCCACTTTCATTGCTCAAGATGATGCGCCGCTTCGCGAAAATCGATCCCGCCAAGCTAGAGGAAATCCAAGCCCGCGCGCTGGATCCGATGCGGCTCAAATTCGCCTGGATCGAAATGAGTGACGCGGCCGAGGCCGAAATGATCCGCGTGGCGGACGAGCAACCCGACCTGCCCATCGGCGTGGCGTTCGTGGATGCCGCGGACAAGCCCGGCTGGATCGGCACTGATCCCACGCTCCGCCTGCACGCGCCCTCCGTGCGCGGTTGCTGGCCGACGGTGCATGGGTTGGAACCGTAACGCGCTGGGAGCGCGGCGTTTCGTTTGGAGTTCCACGTTTACGGGCCACCCGCGACGATTAGCCCGAACCGCCTGAAAGCTAATGCCTTTCGGGAATTCGCTGGCTTTGTCCCGGAGGGACTGAGGGAAAATAGCCCAGCGTTTCAACGCTGGGTTGGGCGGGCCAACGCGCAGGAGTCCCGGAGGGACGAAAGAACCCAGCCACCACTGGCCGCCGTTTTTCTGTCGTCCCTGCGGGACTAGCTCCCCCCGTCACGGCCCGCCCAGCGTTGAAACGCTGGGCTATTAGCGGTCGTCCCTGCGGGACTTCAGCCCCGCCGCGCCATCTGGAATTCCCGAAAGGCATTAGCCCGGATAGTTCACATTCCAGCTAAAACCTCAGAAGACCCAATGTTTACAGGCATTTTACGCACAACTGGAAAATGAGCTTCCAACAGTCTGT
>JAYVOY010000293.1:0-5795 GCA_043757645.1 Verrucomicrobiota bacterium | reverse complement strand
CCGTGTTCGCGCAGCTCGGCGATGACGCGGCGTTTCGCGAACTCGGGCAGGCCGACGCGGTCGAGGTAGATGAGGACGCAGAGCGCGGCGAGGACGAGGAGCCAGAGGGAGAGGCGAAACCAGCGGAAGGCGCGCCGGAGTTTTTGCCGAAACGTTCTGGGTTTACGCGGAGGCATCGGCGGCGAAGGCAAAGGCAAAGGCAAAAGGCAAAAGGCAAAAGGCGAAAGGCGGAAGGCGAAAGGCGAAAGCGCGCGTGTGTTTCGCGGAGGTGCGCGAATGGGGGCGGGAGAAAAAGCTCAAAGGATAAAGCTCAAAGCTCAAGGGAAGGACCAAGCTCAAGGGAAGGGCCAAGCTCCACAGTGAATTGTTCTTTTGGCGCTTCCCTTGAGCTTTGAGCTTTGAGCTTTGAGCTTCTCCTGCAGACCTCCAGCCCGCGCCGCGGGTTGCCAAATCACCCTGCCTTCGTTTGCCGGTTCGGTTCATGCGGCTTCACGGCGGGGGGCCGATGCTGAGATAGGGCGCGATGAATTCGACGTAGAGCTTCGGCGAGAACTCGAAGATGACGGGTTGGCCGTCGAAGACCGTGGCGGCGTAGGGTCGGCGCGCGGGCGACCAGCGGCCGATTTCAAAGGTGTACGACTGCGGTTTGGCGTCGCGCGTGATCTCGATGGAAATTTTGTGCGCGACGTTGGTGAAGGCGTAGAGCGCGAGGCGGTTGGTGCCCTGCGCAATCCACGTTTCGGCGCGGAGTTGGCCGAGGCGGTGGAGGGTCTCCTCGAGGGCGGCGGCGGCGACGAGGTCGAGCGGGCCGTTGGTGCCGGCCCAATTGTGCTCGCCGTTGCGCGCGAGTTTTCGGACGACGCCTTTTTGCGTGATGGTGACGGCGGTGGCGTTGGTGCTGGCGAAATTCCAGATTTGGCGGTCGCGCAGTTGATAGAGCGATTCTGGCAGGCGCTCGAAGTCGCCGCGCGGCGCGATATAGACGGAGCTTTCGTCGTGGCGGCGCGCGAAGATGCGATCCTTCTCGCGCGCGCCGAAATCAAGTTGGGAATGAATCTGGTTGGTGAGGACGCCCGCGGCGTTGGTGCGCGTGGTGAGCAGCGTGTAGCGGTGCGTCGGCGTCGCGAGGCCGTAGGGCGCGAAATCGGTGACGACTTCCTTGGCGATTTCGCCGGCCTCGAGTTGCGCGAGTTGGTTGAGGAAATCGGCGACGAGCGCGGTGTCGGCGGCGAAGTTCAGGGGTTCGACGACGCGCCAGGTGTCGTTGGTTTGGCGGCGGAGCGTGAAGGTGTCGCGGCCTTGGATTTCAATCACGTCCACGCCGGTCGCGGGCAGGGGATCGATGAGATGATGCTCGGCGAATTCCCAGTGGGGCGCGCGCAGCGGCTCGAGCCACGCGCGCGGGACGGCGACGATGTTCGTGTGGCTGAGGCGGCGCGCGAAGACGAGCGTGGGATCGTTCGTGGGGCTGTTGCCGAATTGCACGGCGAGGAGCTGGTTGGTGCCGTTGGAGAAAGTCAGTTCGGCGTCGGGCGTCGCGAGGCCGAAGCGGTCGAGATCGATTTGCGGATCGTCGCTGAGGAAGGCCTGCACGGGCCAGCGCTGCAGGTGCTCGAGGAGTTGATTGAAGCGCGCGGTGTCGGCGCGCTTGGCGGGCGGCGGGACGGTGAGCCGCCAGATTTGTTTGGCGGCGTCGCGCTGCATTTCCAACTGGCGCGGGCCGACGCGCAGATTGACGCGGTTGAAATTCACGCCGGTGAAATCGAGGAACGCGGGGCTGCGCCAGTCGGTGAGCGAGGCGGGAAGTTGTTCGAGCAATTTCGCGGGCGCGACGTGGATCGCGTTGGAGTCGCCGACGCGGAGATAAAATTCGTCGCCGATGGGGGTGCGCGCGCCGAGATGCAATTCGGCGCGTTCCGGGCCGGACTGGAGGCGGATGGTGGCGCGCGGCGGGAGGAGTCCGTAGTTGGTGAGCGTGCTGTTGGGCGTGATGCCCGCGGACTCGGGGATGAGGGTGCGGCCGCGGAGTTCGGCGACGGCGCGCGCGAGATTTTCAATCGGCGTGGCGAGCGCGGGATACGTGAGCGGCGCGGTGAGGAGCCACGCCTCGTTGGTGCGGATGGCGCGGAGGTTGAGCTTGTCCTGGCCGACCTCGAGCTGCGTGACGAGCGCGGGTTGGAGGTTGGGAACGAGGAGCGAAAGTTTCTGCGGCGCGGTGGAGGTTTCCTCGGTGCGGCGCTCGAAGAAAAAAATGAAGAGAAACAGCGCGACCGCGGTGAGCACCAGCCATTGGGTTGTCTTGGTGTTCATCCTACAAAAAGCGGGGTGCCCGCGAAACCCACGAAACCCACGAAATGAAGAGGGGATGAAGGCAGGAAGAATTGCGAAGCCGAGACGCCGGCGGCGCAGCCGTCCGGGGAGCGCGCGCCGCTGGCGTGCAGTTTTCGGCGGCCCGCCGAAAACCTCGTACCACTCACTTTTTCCCGGGCGCGAAAAGGTGAGAACGGGGACACGACGGTTTGGGCGGGCCGCCCAAACCGGCACGCGGGCCGCGTGCGCTCCCCGTTTTGATTTCGGATTTTGAGCCGGAAATTCATGCGCGTGCCCCGGTTTAGTAGCGGCGGCGGAACCACACCAGCAGGCCGAGGAGCAGCACGCCGCCGGGAATTCCCGCGAGCACGAGCACGCGGAGATTGGTCATCTGGCGCTGCGTGACGGTCAGGGTGTACTCGGTGATTTTGCGCGGGCCGATGCCGCCGAGGAGTTGCGAGCGGTCGAGGAGCCAGTTGATCGCGTGCCACGCGAAGTCACGGTTGGCGGCGGCCTCGATGAGTTTGTTGCCGAGAAAATACGAGTCGCCCGTGACGATCATCCGCGTCGAGCCGCGGTCGAGGTTCACGTCTTTGATGCTGCCTTTTTCCACGGCGATCATCACTGGGATTGCGCCGTGCGGATCGGTCGCGGGGTTCGGGCGCGGGACGCCGTTTTGCACGTCGTTGACGGCGATGCCCTCTTCGCTCGAGGTCGCCAACTCGACGACCTGCGGCGCGTCCGCGCCCTGCGGTCCGGCGCGTTTGAGGATCGGGCGCGGCAGGATCATTTGGAGCGGGAGCTTCGCCTGACTGAGCGCGCCGACGACGGGATGCCCGGCGTATTTGGCGATGATGACGGAGCTGTTGCTGCGGCTTTCCTTTTCATCGACGACCACGCCGGTGCCGAACTCGACGCCCCATTTGCTCAACAGCCGTTCGAGGCCGGTGCGCGATTGGTAATTGAGCAGGAGGAAGAGGCGTCCGCCCTTGTTGAGAAAGCGGTCGAGCTTGTCGATTTCCGCGGGGTCGAACGCGAGCGTGGGGCCGGCAATGATGACCAGTTGGGTGTCGGCGGGCACGTCGTTGGTGCCGGCGAGGCTCAACGGCGCGGCCTGAATTCCGTTCTCGCGCAGCAACGCGCTGAAGCGGCCGTAGCCGAAATCGCTGAGGGAATTGGTGCGGTCGTGCTCGCCGTGGCCGATGAGAAAGACGGCGCGCGAGACCTGCGGGTCGGCGACGGTGCGAATCGCGGAGGTGAACATGCGCTCGCCCATGAAGCCCTTGCGTTTCACCTCCTTGCTTTCGCCGCTGACGACTTTGGAAATGTCGTAATCGGAAAGTTCGGACTGCGCGACGATGCGGATTTTGCCGCGGCACTCGAAGATGACGAGGTCGCGCGCCTGGGGCGGGAGTTTGTATTGCGTCTTGATCAGCTCGGCCTTGGCGGGTTCGAGCGTGTAGTTGACGGCGTCGAGCGAGAGCTTGGTGGGATTGACGAGCGCGTATTCCTTGAGCAGTTGCGAGACGGGGTTGTAGAGCGTCTCGTCGGGGTCGTAGTAGAGGACGATTTTCACCGGCTCGGGCAGCGACTTGAGCACTTGCATCGTGAGCGGCGAGAGTTGCTCCTTCGCCGCGAATGACAGCGGCACGCGCAGGTAATGGCGGCCCGCGAGGTAATTGAGCATCGCCATCACGGCGAACAGCGCGACGCTCGACACGAGCGTGTTGGTGCCGAGACCGAAGCGGCGGCCGTGCGAGAAGCTGTTGGGGGAGTCGGCTTCCATGCGGTTATTTCCAGCGCCGACTTTCGACGACCTTCAACGTGAGGAACAAAAAAATCACCGTGAGGCTGAGATAAAAAATCACGAAACGCGTGTCCACGAGGCCGCGCGTGAAGTCCACCATGTGATCGACCATCGAGATGTGCGCGAAGAGTTTCGACTGCCAGCCGGGCGTCGTCGGAATGATCTTCGAGAGGAAACTCAGGAGAAACAATCCGAGGCCGAGCGCGAAGGTGATCATCGCCGCGACGACCTGCGCCTTCGTGAGCGACGACGCGAAGCAGCCCAGGGACAAATAGAACGCGCCGAACAGCAGGATGCCGAGGAACGTGCTCGCGATGGTGCCGGGGTCGATGGGCGGGAGATCGATCGAGTTGTAGCGGAGCAAATACGGGTAGGCCAGCGCGGGCAGCCACGCGAGGAGGTAGAAGAACAGCGCGCCGGTGAATTTCGCCATGACGACCTGCAGGTCGCTCACGGGCGCGGTCATCAGCGTCTCGAACGTGCCGGAAAACTTCTCGAGCGCGAACGTGCGCATCGTGATCAGCGGCGCGCCCAGCAGGAGGATCAGCCAGAAGAAGCCGGTGATGAAAAACTTCTCGGTGACGGGCGTGTCCAGCGGGCGGCCATCCGCGTCGCGCAGCAGCAGCACGAAGCTGAGGCCGAGGAGAAATTGAAAACTCGCGATGATGACGTAGCCGAGAAACGAGTTGAAATAGCCGCTCAATTCGCGGCGGACGAGGGTGAGGTACGGTTGCATCAGAAAGCCTCCTCGCGGTCTTTGCGCGTCAGGTGAACGAAGATTTCCTCGAGCGAATGCCGCCCGTGGGTGAGTTCGCGCAGGAGCCATTTGTGCTCGAGCGCCAGCGCGAAAACCTGCGGCCGCAGATCGACGCCGGGCCGCGGCGTGAGCACGCAGCGGAAATAATCGCCGTCACACGGGGCGATGTCGAAGTGCTCGATTTCCGGAATGTGCTCCCACGCGTGGCGCAGCGCCTCGAGCGGCGCGGCGATTTCCGCGACGACCTGGTCGCCGGTGCTGATCGAGTGCTGGAGATTGGCGGGGGTGTCGGCGGCGACGATGCGGCCCTCGTGGAGAATGAGCACGCGGCTGCACGTCATCTCGACCTCGGGCAAAATGTGCGTCGAGATGAGGATCGTGTGCGCTTTGCCGAGATCCTTGATGAGCTGGCGCACGCTGCGGATTTGGTGCGGATCGAGGCCGATCGTCGGCTCGTCGAGAATGATTAAATCGGGTTCGTGGACGAGCGCGTCGGCGAGGCCCACGCGCTGGCGGTAGCCCTTCGAGAGCTGCCCGATGACTTTGCGGCTCACGTCCGCGAGGCCGCATTGTTCGGTGACGTGATCCACGCGCGCGCGACTGCGGCCGATGCTCAGGCCTTTGAGGCGCGCGCGGAATTTCAGGTATTCGCGCACGCGCATGTCGAGGTGCAGCGGGTTGTTCTCCGGCAAATAACCGAGGCGGCGACGGACTTCCTCCGACTCGGTGAAGACATCGAAACCCGCGATGCGCGCGGTGCCGGAGCTGGCCGGCAGATAGCACGAGAGAATGCGCATCGTGGTGCTCTTGCCCGCGCCGTTCGGGCCGAGCAGCCCGACGATCTCGCCCTGGCCGACCGAGAAGGTGAGGCCGGAAATCGCGGTGCGGCCCGGATACCGCTTGGTGAGATTTTCAACTGCG
>JAYVOY010000292.1:0-5813 GCA_043757645.1 Verrucomicrobiota bacterium | reverse complement strand
CGGCGGCGCGATACACGCGTTGCGTGGCCTTTTTGAAATCCTCCGGCTGCGCGGTCGGGATGTTCACGAAGGTCTGTGGATTGCGGTCCACGAGCGGGAACCACGAGCTTTGGACCTGCACCATCACGCGGTGGCCGCGGCGGAAGGTGTGCAGCATGTCGGGGATCGTGAACTCGAGTTTCGTCACCTTGCCCGGCTCCAGCGGTTCCGGTTTTTCAAAGCTGTTGCGAAACTTCGCGCGGAAGACATCGCCGCGCAGCAGTTGCTGGTAGCCGCCCATTTTCACGCGCGCGGGATTCGGCACCGGATCGGGAAAATCACCGGGATAAACATCAATCAACTTGATCACAAAATCGGAATCGGTGCCGGTCGAGGACACGTGCAGCGTGGCCTTGAGCGGGCCGCCGAACGTGAGGTCTGCTTCAAGCGGCGCGGTTTCGTACACCAGCACGTCGGTGCGCGACGCGGCGAAGCGCTGGTCATGCACGGGATACGAGCGCGGATAACTGGGCGAGGGTTCGAGCGTGTACGGAACGGGCTTGGCGGGGTCGCTCACGTATTCGTCGAACGCGCCGTCCAGCGCGGCGGGCGCGCTGAAATCCAGTGTGCCGCCCGCGCGAAAATACAGCGTGCGGGTCACCACGTCGCGCGGCGGCCACGCGTCGAAACGCCGCCATTGATGCGTGCCGGTCTCGAAGAGGTGCGCCTCGGTGACGGTGTAATTCGTGTCGCCTTTCAGGAAGTGGCGGAAGAACGGCAGCTCGATTTTCTCGCGATAATATTGCCCCGTCTTCGCGCGGAAATTCACGTCGCCCAGGGTGTCGCCGTCCTCGCGGCCCCACGCGCCGTGCGCCCACGGTCCCATCACGAGGATGTTCGTGATGCCGGGATTTTGCCGCTCGGTGGCGCGATAGGTTTCGAGCGGGCCGAACAAATCCTCGGCATCGAACCAGCCGCCGACGGTCATCACGGCGCAGCGGATGTTTTTCAAATGCGGCCGGATATTGCGCGCCTGCCAGTAGGCGTCGTAGGTCGGGTGCGCGAGGAACTCGTTCCACTCGGGCGAGCGGCCCTTGAACAGCGCGGCGTCGGAATTTGCCAGCGGTCCCATGCGGAGAAAAAAGTCGTAGCCGTCGGGCGTGCGAAACGGGAACGATTTCAATTCCTCGCGCAGCGGATCCTCGGGGTGCTGGGCGAACTTGAAGAAGAAATCGAAATTCTGCGCGAGGAAGAACGCGCCGTTGTGATTGAGATCATCACCCATGAACCAGTCCGCAATCGGCGCCTGCGGCGACGCGGCTTTCAGCGCGGGATGCGAATCGATCATGCCCATCGACGTGTAGAAGCCCGGGTAGGAAATGCCGAACATGCCGACCCTGCCGTTGTTGTTCGGCACATTTTTCACGAGCCACTCGATGGTGTCGTGGGTGTCGGAATTTTCATCGATGTCGCGCGGGCCTTTGTGGGGATTGAACGGGCGCACGTGTTGATATTCGCCCTCGGAGCCGTAGCGCCCGCGGACGTCCTGCGCGACGAGGATGAAGCGGTCGCGCGCGAGTTCGCGCAGCGTGCCGGCGGGGCTGACGTAGTTGTCCGAGCCGTAGGGTTTGAGCGCGTAGGGCGTGCGCGTGAGCATGATGGGCCACGGCGTCGAGTCGTCCTTGGGCACGAACACGCGCGTGAAGAGCCGGACGCCATCGCGCATCGCGATGCGGTGCTCGTATTTGGTGTACTGCTCGGCGAACCAAACGGCGTTGGTGTCGGGCGTCGGCTCGGCGGCGCGGAGCACGCGCGCGTCGAGCGCGAGCGCGAACGCGAACGTGGCGAAGAGGAGGGCGGCGCGAATGGAGATCATGCGCGGCATTGTCCGGGCGCGGGGCAATGGGGCAAGCGTGAAGTCGGGTGCGGCGCGAGCGGTGGCCGGTGCATCCCGAGGTGGTTGGTGGATTGTCCCGCGGTCCGGCGCGCGGTTGCGGATTGGGCGGGAAACCGGCGGTGAAAAATGGAGTCGGGCGAGACGGGGCGAAAGTTTTACAGTGCGAGAAATTGGAGTTCGAGGCGGGCGGGCGTGAGCGTGAGGCGGGCGACGTTGCGGGGTTGGTTGAAGCGGGTGCGGCCGGCGTAACCGGGATTCAGGAAGAGCGTGGGGCCGAAAGTGTTCTCGAAGGTTTTGTGGGTGTGGCCGAAGACGACGACGGCGGGAATCTCGCGTGCGAGCAGGTCGCGGAATCCGAGCGCGGGATGCGCGGGATCGACGATGTGGTGGAGGAGGAATTTGCGGCTGCCGAGCGTGACGATTTCGGTTTCGCGGAGGGTGAGTTCGTAATCGTTGTTGCCAAGGACGGCGGTGACGGGCGCGATTTGTTCGAGTTCGGTGATGATGTCGTAGCGGCCGATGTCGCCCGCGTGGAGGATGTGGTCAACGCCCGCGAAGAGCGCGGGGAGCCGGGGATCGAAGTAGCCGTGGGTGTCGGAGAGGACGCCGATTTTCATGGGAGGAACGACTCAACCAACACCAAGAAAACAATCAGGAAAGCAGGAAGGCAGGAACGGGGCGCCGATCTTTTCCTGCCTTCCTGTTTTCCTGATTCATTCCGTTCGGCGCGCGCTCCGCTCACGCCTTGGATTCCTCGGGCTGGGGCGCGGCTTCGGTCTCGGGTTCCTGCTCCTCGGCGGGTTCGGGTTCGGGGGCTTCGCTGAGTTTCATCGCGCCGACGAAGAGGCTGGTGAAGAGGCCGCCGCTGAGCAGGGTGTTGCGGAAAAATTCCCACGTGTAGGGCCAGCCGTCGGTGCCGATGGAAAGGGCCTTGATCCAGCCGGCGAGGGTTTTGGCGTATTCGGGATTCTCGAGCCAAGCCGAGGTGTTCGTGAGGAGATAAAAGAGGATCGCGCCGAGAATGCCGCCGCCGAGGAGCGTGGTGAAGGAGGCGCGGCTGGAGAGTTTGCGGCCGAGCCAGATGAGGCCGGCGTAGATGGCGTAGTTCATCAGCATGTAAACGCCGACGGGGTCGGAGTGGTAATAGAAAAGATTGATGGCAACATCGGAGATAAAGAGCGTGCCGAGCGGGAGCCACCACGCGAGTTTGCCGGGAAAATAAACGCCCGCGCAAAAGACGAGCGCGTAGGCGGCGCTGAAATTCGGCGGCAACAGACCGGGCCAGCGGGTGACGGCGAACGCGATCATCAGGAGGATCGCGAGCCAGTGATTCCACTTTGTTTTCAAGCGGGCGGATGCTAACGGAGGCGCGGTGGATTACAAGGGGGCGCGGGGAACGGGGGGATGATGGCCGCAAGAAACGCAAAGGGGCGCAAAAATTGGGGGGCGGGTGAGTTTGCTTGGCGTGGGGCTTTGACCTCCGCCTGTGACCTTGTTTCGGAGCGCCGAACTCAAGTTCGGCGCGAAACGGCGGCGGCCACGCGCCGATCTGGAGAGCGGCGCTCCGGTTTGTGTGGGGCGGGTGCGAGGGCGAAGTTTCACAGAATCATGCAGCACAAAATCATGGGAAAGAAATTGTGTCGAAACGGACGGCGGTTCTCTCTTTGAGAGAATATTTTTGAGGATTCACACGATGACAGAACACGACATCGGCGCGGCCCGGAAGTTGTTCACGGTGGTTTACGAGGACGCGGAGTTGCTCGTGGTGAACAAGCCGGCGGACTTGGTGTGTCATCCGACGAAGGGGGACGTGTATTCGAGCTTGATCAGCCGCGTGCGGCTGCACTTGGGCGCGGAGGTGAAGGCGCAGTTGGTGAATCGGCTGGACCGCGAGACGAGCGGGCTGGTGTTTGTCGCGAAGAATGAATTGGCGGCGCGGGAACTGCGGCGGATTTGGGAGGAGCGCGCGGTGGAGAAGGATTATCTCGCGGTGGTGCAGGGCGCGGTGGCGGAGGCGCACGGGGTGATCGACGCGCCGCTGGGACGCGATGTGGCGAGTGTCGTGGCGATCAAGGATTGCGTGCGCGCGGATGGGGCGGCGGCGCGGACGGAGTTTTGGCGGGAGAAAATTTTCCAGCGCGACGGGAGGGATTTTTCGGTGTTGCGCGTGCGGCCGGAGACGGGGCGGAAGCATCAGATTCGGATTCATCTTGCGCATCGGGGGCATCCGCTCGTGGGGGACAAATTGTACGGCGGGGAGGAGGATTGTTATCTCGCGCTGGTGGAGGGGCGATTGACGGAGGCGCAGCGGGCGGGGCTGATTTTGTGGTGTCACGCGCTGCACGCGGGGCGCGTGCGGTTCGTGTGGCGCGGGTGCGAGCGGGTGTTCGAGACGCCGCCGGAGAAGTGGTTGGCGGATTTTATCGCGGGCGCGGAAGTGTGAGAGGAGGCGGCAGGGCCGACGTTTGCGGGTGAAAAGTTCGTTGGAGAATTTTTTTGACGGACGAAAATTCCGTGTCAACGAGCGAGGGTCTGTGGTTTAACGCGGGCGATGTTTGAAATTCCAAAGACGATGAAAGCGGTGGTGTATCGCGGCGTGAACGACCTGCGCGTCGAGACGCTGCCGGTGCCGCGCATTGGCGCAAATGAGCTGCTGGTGAAGGTCGCGGTGTGCGGCGTGTGCCCGACGGACATCAAGAAAATCCAATACGGCACGGTCGCGCCGCCGCGGGTTTTTGGGCACGAGACTTCGGGGACGATTGTGCGCGTGGGCGCGCGGGTGCGGGGCTTCGCGGTCGGCGAACGCGTGGGGCTGCATCATCACGTGCCGTGTTTGGAGTGCCACGCGTGCGCGCACCGGGCGTTCGCGCAGTGCGCGCAGTACAAGCGCACGGGCATCACGGCGGGCTTCGAGCCGGCGGGCGGCGGTTACGCGGAGTATGTGCGGGTGCTGTCGTTTTGCCTGCCGGGCGTGGTGAAAATTCCGCGGCGAAACACATTTATTGAAGGCGCGATGTTGGAGCCGGTGAACACGGTGTTGAAGGCGGTGAAGCGGTTGAATCTGTTGCCGGGGGATTTCGTGTGGGTCGCGGGGCAGGGGCCGATTGGGCTTTTGTTTACGGGCATTTTGGCCCTGCGCGGGATGCGGGTGCTCGCGAGTGATTTGCTGGAAACGCGGCTGAAGTTGGCGCGCGCATTCGGCGCGCAGCACGCCCTGAACGCGGGAATGCCGGATTTTTCCGAGCGTTTGCAACGAATCACGCGCGCGGCGGGCGTGGACGCGGCGGTGATCGCGACGCCAGCGGATGTGCTGGTGAAGCAGGCGTTCGAATTCACGCGTGGGGCCGGGCAAATCATGCTGTTCGCGCACACGAAACGCGGTCAGGAAACAGCGGTGGATTTGGCGCGCGTGTGCGTGGATGAAAAGGACTTGGTGGGCAGCTACTCGGCGGATTTCACGCTGCAACGCGAGGTGGCGAAACTGGTGTTTTCGCGGCGACTGGACGTGGCGCGGCTGGTCACGCACCAGTTCGCGCTGGGGGAAACGGCAGCGGCGATTGCGCTCGCGGCGCGACCGACGGCGGAATCGCTAAAAATCGTCGTGGTCGCGAAATAATTTTTTTGAGTGGATGGTTGCGATGGATTTTCAAAGCCCGATTTTGGTTGCTAAAAATAATCATAACTCATTTGTTTTTAGTAATTTACGAACACTCCAACACAACCCGATACAGCCAAGTACTACAGAAAACACCCCACGCAAATGTCGCTCAAAAAGCGTTGACCGCCGCCGATATTATGTTTTGATGCAGGTGCGCACAGTAAAAGATTTTAAAAACATGAAAACAAAAACTCTCCTTCTCGCAGCCGCCTTCGTCGCTGCCGGTGCGGTTTCCGGTACGGCGCAGACGGTTTACTCGGTCAATGCCGTGGGATTTGT
>JAYVOY010000291.1:0-5875 GCA_043757645.1 Verrucomicrobiota bacterium | reverse complement strand
TTCCTTCGACACCGACAAGGAGGGCGTGGTGATGTTCACGAAGCCCGAGGCGGGCACGGTGGATTTGGCGGGCGTGGTCGTGCGCGAGAAAAAGGATTAAGGCGGCGCGGGGTCGCGCTTCGAAAAAAAATCCAAGACCACGGAAGACCGCGGAATTGCACGGCCCGCCGCGTCACGTCCCAATCCGGAAGATGCGATTTTGCGCGCGTTCGGCGGCGGAGGTTTTCGGGAAGCGCTCGACAATCCGCAACAACGTGCGCCGCACATCGGCCTTTTCCGCGCCAAACCGCTGCTGCAAATCCGCGCTCAATTCGAGCCAGCGCACCACGTCGCGCTGCGGTTGTTTCGGCCCGGCAATCATCGCCTCCAACTCGCGCGTGGCCCAATCCAGCCGGCCAAATTCCTCCACATAAAGCCACACCAATTCTTCCCGCGTGAGGTGGTCGCCGGGATACCGCCCCAGCTTCTCGCGCAACTTTCGCTCCGCCTCCTCCGGCGAATCCTGCGCGCGTGGTTTCACCGCCGGCCGCCCCATCACATACGCGACCGCGTGATCCTCGATCCGAACCTCCCGGCGGTCATGCGCCGCGAGCACTTTCTCCGTCGTGGGTAGTGCCGCCAACCGCTGCTCGGCGAGTTGCGCCACCGGGGTGCCGGGAAACTGCGCGCTGATTTTTTCGAACTCCGCGCGCGCCGCCACGGTGTCCTGGTGATACTTGAGATGCCACTCCGCCAGCGTTGTCAGCGCGGCGGCGACCTGCGCGGGCGCGTGGCCGGGCTGCGCGACCAAGCGCGCAATCGTCAACTGCGCCGCGGGAAAATCGTCGAGCTGCGTCGCCTGCAAATCGGCGAGAAACATCTGCCCCTCGAAGTCCGTGGGGAATTGCGCGAGCTGCTCCCGCACCTCCGCCACCGCGTCCTGAATGCGTCCCCGGTAAACCATCGCCTTCGCCCGCGAATACAGCGGTGCTGGCTCCAGTTCCTTGCCGCCACCATCGTAGAAGCTGGCGAAAGGTTTCGCGATAATCTCAATGAGGTTCCCCCGCCACAGCACCGCGAGCACCAATCCGCACACGACGACCAAGGGCAAGGCCATGATCGCCCCGCCACCGCCAAGCATCGGTCCCACCACCTTGAGCAAAAAACCGAACACCACCGCGCTGGCCGCCACCTTCGCCAAAATCCGCACCGGCCCCTCCTCGCTCCGCCGCAGCCAGTGGTACCCAACCCACCCCGTCGTGCTCAAAAACAGCACCCAGCTAAACCCCGTCCACAGCACGGATCCCACGCTGTCCATGGCGTTCAATCATCCGGCAGGTCGAACGAAATCGTGGTCTTCGAGTCGGCCCGCACATTGCGAATTTCCATCTCCTTCAACTGCCAGCGCCCCGCGAGCTTCTTGAATTTTTTCGGCGTGAACGTTTTGAACAACCGGTCATTCGCGTCGTAGGCCTCCGCCTTCACGATCCCGAGCGTCTCAATGTCCACCCACGAAACCACGCGGCGATACGCGCCCGGCGCGGGATTCGGATTCACACTCTCCAACACGCGGCAGGCCATCCCTTTGAGAAATTCCTTGCTCGTCACCCGTTGCACCGGCCAGTGAAAAAATTCCAACCCGAGATCAATCACCCAAAAATCCGAGCCGGCGAACGGCATCATCGCCTGATTGCCCGTCAATTGCGTGACCTCCTCAGACCCGCCCGTGCCCGCGACGGTGGCCAGCACAAACACATTCGGCTTGGGCGGCGCGTGAATCACCGTCAGCAACGCCGCCCGATTGCGCGCCAGGTCGTGCATCAGGTACAGGTTCTGCCAGTTCGTCGCGCTGACGAGCGTCTGGAATTTGATCGGGATTTCGGTCCGCTTGCTGGTGCCCGCGGGGAGAATTGTGAGTTTGCCGATGAGCGTGTTCCCCTCGGTGGGCTTTTGCGAAACGATGGAATTGGCCAGCGCGCGCCCCTCCAATCGCGCTTGGTCAAACACACTGCCACCCGACTCGGCCGCGCGCGCGCCGAGCGCGAGCCAGCCGACCATGCCCGCCAGCAACGGCAGGCCCACCCACAACTTTGTTTTCATCTCAGGCCAGGGCCGCTGGCAGCAACTCGCCGATGCGACGGACGAAGCACACCTTCATCTTCTCGCGCACCTCGACCGGAACCTCGTCCCAGTCTTTGCGGTTCTGCGCGGGCAGGATCACTTCCTTGATCCCCGCCCGGGCGGCTGCCAGCACCTTCTCCTTCACCCCGCCCACTGGCAAGACCCGACCTCGCAAACTGATTTCTCCCGTCATCGCCACCACCGAACGCACCCGCCGCTGCGTGAACAGCGACGCCAGCGCCACCACCATCGTCACGCCCGCGCTCGGCCCATCCTTCGGCGTCGCGCCCGCGGGCACATGCACGTGGATGTCGAATTTATCGTATTCTCCCAAATCAATTTTCAACGCCTTCGCCTGGCTGCGCAGATAACTCAGCGCCGTCTGCGCGCTCTCCTTCATCACGTCGCCCAGCGAACCCGTCAGCGTCAACGTGCCCTTGCCCGGCATCCGCGTCGCCTCGATGAAAAGAATTTCCCCACCCACCGGCGTCCACGCCAAACCCGTCGCGATCCCCAATTCCGTGATCGACTCCGCCGCCTGCCGCTCGAACCGCGCCGCGCCGAGATACTCGCGCAACGAATCCGGTCGAATCGTGATCGGCGTTTTCTCGTCGGGCCGCGCGACCACCTGCCGCGCCGCCTTGCGCGCCAACGCGCCCAGCTCGCGCTCAAGCTGCCGGCAACCCGCCTCCCGCGTGTAATCCTGAATCAACCGCTGCAACGTCTTGTCGGGGAAACGCACCTGCTTCGGCGTCAATCCGTGCTCCTCCAGTTGCCGCGGCGCGAGATGCCGCCGCGCGATCTGCAACTTCTCCGCCGTCGTGTAACTCGGCAGTTCGATCACCTCGAGGCGATCACGCAACGCCACATTGATCGGATCGAGCCAATTCGCCGTCGCGATGAAAATCACCCGCGACAGGTCAAACGGCAGATCAAGATAATTATCGAGGAACGATTTGTTCTGCTGTGGATCAAGCACCTCCAGCAGCGCCGCCGCCGGGTCGCCGCGAAAATCCGAGCCGATCTTGTCCAACTCATCCAGCAGCAACACCGGATTGTTCGCCTCCAATCGCCGCAGCGTTTGAATGATCCGCCCCGGCATCGCGCCCACATACGTCCGCCGATGTCCGCGAATCTCCGCCTCGTCGCGCATCCCCCCCAATGAGATGCGCGCGAACTTGCGCCCCAGCGCGTCCGCGACGCTTTTCCCGAGCGACGTTTTGCCCACGCCTGGCGGCCCCGCGAGGCACAAAATCGGCCCCTTCAAATTGTTCTTCAGCTTGATGACCGCGAGGAATTCCAGCAGCCGCTCCTTCACTTTTTTCAACCCGAAATGCTGCTCGTCAAAAATCTTTTCCGCCTCCGCCAAATCAAGCGTGTCCGGCGTCGAGCGCGACCACGGCACCGTCACGAGCCAGTCGAGATAATTGCGCGTGACCGTGTATTCGGCGACGGCGGGCGGGGTTTGCTTGAGCCGGTCCAGTTCCTTCAGCGCGATCTTTTTGATTTCCTCGGGCAGTTGGTTCTTCTCGATCAACGCCCGCAAATTCTCGACCTCCGTCGGTCCCGATTCGCCCTCGCCCAGCTCGCGCTGAATCGCCCGCATCTGCTCGCGCAGGAAAAATTCGCGCTGACTCTTCGACATCGAACTGGCGACCTCGCTCTGGATTTTCGAGCCGATGTTCAGCACCTCGACCTCCCGATTGAGCAACGGCAACAGGCGCGACAACCGCTCCGGCACCGACGTCGTCCGCAACAATTCCTGCCGCTCCTCGAGGTCCAAATTGAGATTCGCCGCGATCAGGTCCGCAAGTTTTCCGGCATCCTCCGCATTGAGCACCGCCACCTTCACCTGCTCGGAGATCGCCGGCGACAGATTCATGATCTCCTTGAACTGATTCTGCGCCTTGCGCGCCAGCGCCTTCAGCTCGAGCGAATCATCCTCCCGGTCCGGCAGCACCTCGGCCCGCGCGCACAAATACGGCTCGGTCGCGTGATACCCCGCGATGCGAAACCGGTGCAAACCCTCCACCAAAATGCGCACCGTGTTGTCCGGAAACTTCAGCATCTTCGTCACCCGCGCCAGGCAACCATGCTCCCACAAATGCTCCGGCAGCGGATTCTCCACATCCGGCCGCCGCTGCAACACCAGGCCGATGAACCGATCCCCCGCCACCACCTCATCCACCAACTGAATACTCTGCGCCGTCTCGACCAACAGCGGCGAAATCATGCCGGGAAAAATCACAATGTCCGACAACCCGAGAATCGGCAGCGTCTCCGGGAACGCCCGCGGCAGCGGCTTCGGGGAAATGGCTTCCTGCGCCTCGCTCTGCTTGCGCAGGATGTCGATGAATTCCGATTCAGGTAAACTCATGGGGCGGCCCTAAGAAAAGGTTGCTCGCTTAACAACGAACGGGAATTTGCGACTCAAGCCTTCTGGCCGGAATCCCCATCCGCGGCCGTCTGCGGCGGAACTTCAATCCGCAGAAAACCATTTTGATAAGAAGCCCGCGCCTGCGAGAGATCGTAGCCCGGCGGCAATTCAATCACGGTTTCAAACAACCCGTAATTGATCTCCATCATCTGGAACTTGCACTTCACCGGACGATTACTGTCCACCCGCTGGCCGCTGACTTTGAGCAAGTCGCCCTCCATCACCAACTGCATGTCCTCCTTGTGAACCCCCGCCAACTCAACGTGAATCACCACGCCGACATCGGTGACATACACATCCGTGTTCGGCACCCACAACGTGACCGCCGACGCCGGCCGCGACGCCCCGGAATTCGCGGCCCTGCCAATGCTGCTTGAAAGACTGGATTTGCTCATGTGCTTCTTGGCAAAGGCATCGGCAGGATGGCGTGCCCGCTG
This sequence comes from Verrucomicrobiota bacterium, assembly GCA_043757645.1. Taxonomy (GTDB): domain Bacteria; phylum Verrucomicrobiota; class Verrucomicrobiia; order Limisphaerales; family BJHT01; genus BJHT01. The sequence continues at coordinate 901 of JAYVOY010000291.1, read as the reverse complement.
AATTTATTTGTTCCGCACAATCACCGTCGGCCGCTCCCCCTTGCGCCCACACACCACAATCGAAGATTGATTCCCAGCCCCACCGCCGCCCCCCGAACACCCGCACGCCCCGCCCTTCCCCGCGAATAATTTCCGCGGCCGCAGCCAATTCCACACCAACAAAACCACCGTCGCCGCCACGATGATCCCGACCACAATTTGCTGCCAATCCACGGCCCGAAACTATGCCTCGCCGCTGGCACTGGCAACCGGCTTTGCTCCTGAGCCGTAACCCCCCGCCGAGACGGCAGCGCTCCTGCCGGGCGTAGCGCCGCCGTCCCGGCGGCTCGGGCTTGAGCGAAGAACGCACAGCCACACGCAATCCCCTCCCCTCCCTAGAAAACTACCCGGCGAGTCTGGGCGCACAGTCCCACCCAGGGTAGTCCGCCCAGCGCGGGCAACTCTAGGCTGGAGGACGCAGCCCCGTTGGGGCTGAACGCGAAGCCGGGGACGGTGCGCTGGGTGTATTAGTTCAAGGCGTTCGCGGCGTAGGTTTCGACGCGGAGGTTGGAGGCGCGGCATTGCCGCCGCAACCTCACTTGTAGGAGCCGACGTGAGGAGGCTCTGACCTCCGGCGGGGAAAAGTTAGAGTCTCGTTACCTCGTCTTCTACAAGTGAGAGGCGGGCGGCGACGGGCGTGCCAGCGGCCCAGTAGTGTTTGCCCGAAGTTACCTGACCGAGGGTGTCGTGTTGATAGACCCAGTAGGAGCCGTCGGCGTTGCCGCCCGCCTTGTAGGAGCCGACGTGAGGAGGCTCTGACCTACGGCGGCGTGGGTTATCCGGATGCGTTGGTTGGTCATTTCCATTCGCGCTTCGGGTTTTGATAATTGGCTTCGGGTCGAGACTTGGTGCGGGATTGAGG
>JAYVOY010000290.1:0-5903 GCA_043757645.1 Verrucomicrobiota bacterium | reverse complement strand
CCATGACTCCCGAATACGCCGTTGAACTCCTCAAGAACCTGATGTTTCAGGGCGTCACGCTCGCCGCCCCGATCCTGCTCACCGCCATGATTATCGGACTCGGGATCAGTCTGTTTCAAGCCGTCACCACCATTCAGGAACAAACCCTCAGCTTCGTTCCCAAAGCCCTTGGCATCGTCGCCCTCCTCGTCGTCCTCATGCCCTGGATACTCCGCACCCTCATGGAATTCACCATCGGCACCATCGAGAAAATGCCCCAAATGGTCCACTAACTTCATTGTAGGAGACGAGGTAACGAGTCTCTAACCTTTTCCGACCAAACCCCACCCATTCACCATGCCCCCCGAACTCCCCCGAACTCCTCCCCTTCCCCATTCGCTTGTCCCCATTCGTTTGTCATAATAGCCTGCCCCAGCACCCCGATCTCCCATGTTCGACCTCGCCACCTGGATGATGGTGTTCCTGCGCGCCAGCGCGATGATGTCGATCTTTCCCGTCTTCTCCACCGCCAACATTCCCGTCCAACTCCGCATCGCCCTCAGCGCCCTCCTCGCCTGGCTCATCGTCCCCGGCATTCCCCCGGCGAACCTCGCCGCCGGCAGCCTTTTTGGCCTCGTCATGCAAATGCTCCTCGAAATCGCCACCGGCCTGCTCCTCGGATTCGTCGGCCGGATGCTTTTCTATGCCCTCGACGCCGCCGGCGCGATTATCTCCGCCGAGATTGGGCTTACTCTGCCCACCGTCATGAATCCGATGGGCGAAGCCTCCGCCACCGCGCCCGGCATTATCCTAAACTATCTGGCCGCCTTACTCTGGCTGAGTCTCGACTTCCACCACTGGCTCCTTGCCGGCTGGCAACAAAGCTACACCGTCCTCCCCACCGGTGGGGCGCATCTGCATTCCGCCCTGCTCGGCGACCTCATTGCCCGCAGCAGCCAACTCCTCGTCGTCGCCGTCCTCATGACCGCCCCGATGATCGCTGTCTCGTTCGTAATCAATCTTGTCTTCTCCGTGCTGGGACGCGCCGTGCCGCAGATGAATGTCTTCTCCGAAAGCTTTGCCGTCCGCATCATCGCCGGCCTGTCCGTCTTCGGCCTCAGCCTCCAACTCATGGCGCAACACATGCTGAACTATCTGCGCCGTCTGCCGGATGACATTTTGCGCGTCGCGCAACTCCTCGGCGGCAGTTAAATATCAGCTAGACGGCAAAGGGCATCCGCTATCATGGCCGAAGATACTGGCGATAAGACAGAGCAACCAACAGGCCGACACCTCGACGAGGCGTGGAACAAGGGTCAGTTCGCCCGCAGCGCCGAGATTCAGACTGTCTGTGTGGTCATGGCCGGCACCGCGGCGCTGCTCTTCGCCGGCGCCCAGACCTGGGGTCAGATGCACCAACTGCTCGCCAGTAATTTGGGACACCTTCATGATTTGCCCGTGACCCTGGTGTCGATGCAGGGCTACGCCATTAGTTCGGCCATCTTCCTCGCCCAATGTGCCGGGCCGGTGATGATCACGTGCCTGTTGGCGGCGCTGGTTGCGGGTTCCGTTCAAAGTCGTTTTCGGACTACCACCGAGGTTCTCGAGATCCAATGGGAACGCCTGGATCCCAGCGGCGGCTTCAAGCGCCTCTTCTCGACCCGCGCGCTGATGACCACCGCGCTCGCCATCGGCAAACTCGCGCTGATCATCGCCCTCACTTACAACGAAGTTCGCATCGTCCTCGCCGATCCGATTTTTCACACCACGGTGGACCTGGCAAGAATTGCCGGATTCCTCGCTGAATCCTGCCTCCGTATTATCTTCCGCGTTGGGTTCGCCCTCGCCGTCATCGCGGGGATCGACTACGGCTACCAACTTTGGAAGACCCATCAAGACCTCATGATGACCAAGAACGAGGTCAAGGATGAGGCCAAATCCAGCGATGGAAATCCCCAGATCAAAGCCCGCCAACGGCGGCGCAAGAGCGGCCACACCAAACGCCGGATGCTCGCGGAAGTGGCTACTGCGGATGTGGTTGTGACGAACCCCACCCACCTTGCCATCGCCCTCCGCTACGACCGTAAACTACACCAGGCACCCATGATCGTCGCGAAAGGTTCGCGCCTCAACGCCCTGCAAATCCGCGAGATTGCCAAGCAACACCAAATCCCAATTATCGAGAATAAGCCCCTCGCCCGACTGATGTTTAAATATGGCCGCGTGGGTGGCGAGGTTCCTGCTCAACTCTATGGTGCGGTGGCCGAGGTTCTTGCCTGGGCCTATCGCGTCAATGCCTACCGTTATTATCGCGAACAAAATCAGGCGCCGAGCCAGTAACGCTCAACGCCTCCCCGCGGCCCCGCGCCCCGCCAAGACCGAATGCAGCCTTCCGCCAACTTGTAGGAGACGAGGTAACGAGGCTCTAACCTTCCCGCTCGATGGACTCGTAAAAGCCTCGGCCCTTGGGTCCCAACCCAAGTCCCGATTTACGAATCCCCATTCGCCTTTCCATGAACCGGAGCGCGGGCATCCCGCCCGCAGCGGCGACTTGCGACAAGGACATTTTGAACTTTCCACACGTGCCGGGCGTGCGGAGCCGCTGCGGCCCGGAGGGCCGCGCTCCGAAGCAAGGCTGCAACGCCCGACAAGGGTTGCCGCACACGATCACGCCTTCTCTCCGTCCGCCTTTACCCTCGCCTAACCATGTCAAAAGCATCGTCTCCCTGGAGCAAGCTCTTTGGTCTCGGCGATCTTTGGCTCACCGCCGGACTCTTCGGGACCATTCTGCTGATGATCCTGCCGGTGTCGCCGATCCTGCTGGACGGACTCCTGGCCATTAGCATCGCTCTCTCGCTGCTGGTGATGTTGGTCATTCTCTACGTCAAGGAGCCGGCTGACTTCACGGGCTTCCCGACGCTACTCCTATTCATCACTCTCTATCGCCTCGCGCTGAACGTCGCGACCACGCGGCTCATTCTGCTGGATGGTTACGCGGGCCACATTGTCGAGGCGTTTGGTAACTTTGTGGTGCGTGGCAACTATGTTGTCGGCCTCGTTATTTTTCTAATCCTTGTTGTCATCAATTTTATCGTCATCACCAAGGGCGCGGGACGCATCGCCGAGGTCGCCGCGCGCTTCACCTTGGATGCCATGCCGGGCAAGCAAATGGCGATTGATGCCGAGCTGAATGCCGGCGTGATCAACGAACCCACCGCCCGCGAGCGGCGGCGGAAGGTGGAACAAGAGGCCGATTTCTACGGAGCGATGGATGGGGCGAGCAAGTTCGTCCGCGGCGACGCCATTGCGGCAATCCTCATCACTCTGATCAACGTTCTCGGTGGTTTCGCCATTGGTATCCTCCAAAAGGGAATGTCCGTCAGCGAGGCGCTGCAACGGTTCACGCTGCTTTCGATTGGGGATGGACTCGTCTCGCAAATCCCCGCGCTCATCATCTCGACTGCCGCGGGCGTGCTGGTCACCCGCGCCGCGTCGAAGGCTGATCTGGGCACGGAACTGCGCGCGCAACTCCTCTTCTCCCCGCGCGCGCTCTACATTCTCGCCGCGATGCTGGTCGTGATGGGTGTCATCCCCGGACTACCTTTCCTGCCTTTCTTCACCATCGCCACCGCCACGTTCTTCGTTGCCCGCGCGCTGAACAAACAACCCAGCCTCGCCACCGCAACTCCCGGGGCCGCCGCCTCCGGGGCCGCCGCGCCCACAACAGACAAGGATGGAAAGCCCCTTCCCGGCGCGAACGCGGAGAAGCTCGAATCCCTGCTGGCCCTGGACACGCTGCAAGTCGAGCTTGGCTATGGTCTTGTGAGTCTCGCCGACAAGCGGAAGGGCGGCGATCTCCTCGAGCGCGTCACGGGCGTGCGCCGGACCTTCGCCCAGGAAATGGGCATGTTGGTCCCGCCCATCCGCGTCCGGGATAATCTCCAACTCAAGGGTAACGAATATAGATTCCTACTCAAAGGGAACGCCGTCGCCAAGGGTGAACTCATCCCCGGCCAATGGCTGGCGATGAATGCCACCAATAGCAAGACCGTGCTAAGGGGCACGCCCACGGTTGAACCGGTTTTCCAACTGCCGGCCACTTGGATTAATGACCAGGAGCGGAAAAATGCCGAAATTGCCGGTTATACGATAGTCGATGCGGCCTCGGTCCTAGTCACGCACCTATCGGAATGCGTGAAACGCAACGCCCATGAAATCCTAACCCGGCAGGATGTGCAGAATTTATTGGATAACCTCAAACAAACCCATCCAACCATTGTTAGTGAACTTATCCCGGGACAGCTTTCGGTGGGGCAGGTGCAACGGATTTTGCAGAACTTCCTATCCGAGGGTGTCCCGGTTCGAAACCTCGCGGGCATCCTAGAGAAGGTCAGTGATTTCGCGGGCATGACCAAGAATCCGGACGAGCTTTCCGAATACGCCCGCCGGGCGGTCAGCGCGCAAATCACCAAGAATTATCAGAACGAAAAGGGGGCGGTCCGGGCCATCACACTCGATCCCCGGCTGGAGGCCCAGATCGCGCAGGGAATGCGGACGACGACCAATGAAATCAGCCTCGTCATGGATCCCAAGCTCGCCCGGCACATTGTGGACCGGCTATCCAATAGGATTCAGCAGCTTCTGGCGGATGGGCATCCGCCGGTGATCCTATGCGCGCCGCAAATCCGGCTGGCGTTCCGGCGATTCTTTGAGACCACGTTTGCGGAGCTGGCGGTGCTTTCCTATTCCGAGATTCCGTCGCGGGTGGAAATACAGAATGCGGCGGTGATACCGTGTCTGGAGTGAGGCCTGATATTGTTCGGAGGCGGGATAACTGGAGGGTAGGAATCTGAGATTGGAGATTGGTGGGAAGTGGCGCCTGAGAATTTCAAATAATTAACCGGGCAAAGCTGGATTTTCACGCCCTTTCTCCCGCCAGCCAGTTTTTCATTCTTTCACGCTTCGCCACCCGAACTTTTAGGCTGATTAACCATTCAACCCTTTATTCGTTCGATCCGTTACCTAGTTAACCAGTTAGCGCCGTATCTTTCTTAACCTGCCACCATGAAACTCGAAACCTTTCTCGCTGAATCCGCCGCGGACGCCGTGGCCCAAATCCGCACGCGCCTCGGGCCGGAGGCCGTGGTCGTCAATGTCCGCCAGAAGACGGCGGACGGTTTGGCCGGGCTTTTTCAGAAGCCGCGGATCGAGGTGCTCGCCTACCGGCCGGAGACTCCGGCGCAGGCACAACTGCACGTGCCCGAGGTGCTCTCGGTTTTGCGCGACGAGTTGGCGGCGATTCGCCGGAAGGTCGAGGCGCAAGAGCCAGCGACGGCGGTCGCAATCGCCCCAGCACCACCGCCCACGCGCTCCCGCGTCACTGCCGCTCCGCCCGCCGGCGCGTGGTCGATCAAGGCGCTGCTCGAAAGCTCCGGGGTTCTGCCGGTTTACGCCGAGAGCCTGCTGGAGCGGCTTAAAGCCATGCATGGCGAGACACCTCCCGCCAGTGTTGCGGACGAACTGGCCCTCGCCCGCACGCTCCTCCTGCGGCTCTGGCGGCCCGGTCCCGCGGGTGCCCGCCGCCCCGCCGAGCGCCCCCATGTTTTTATCGGCGCGCCCGGCTCCGGCAAGACCACCGTCCTCTGCAAATGGCTCGCGCACTCTGTCCTCTTGGAAGAGAGCCACGCCCGCGTCTGGCGCTTGGATGGCCTCACGGCCAACACCGCCGAGTCGCTTTCGGTCTATGGCGAAATCCTCGGCGCCCGGGTCGAGCGCACTTGGAATCCGGCCGCCGCACCCGCCCGGCACGAGTTGGCGTTCATCGATTTGCCGGGGGTGAACTGGACTGACCCGGTGGCGCTGAAGGAGTTCGGCGGGCAGCTCAAAACCTTCGCCGACGCGGAGGTTCATTTGGTGTTAAACGC
>JAYVOY010000289.1:0-5928 GCA_043757645.1 Verrucomicrobiota bacterium | reverse complement strand
GTTCATCGACATCGGCACGGGCAGTCGCAAGGAGACGCGCAAGGTGGTGCAGATTGGCGATCCGATCACGCTGGTGGATGAGTTCGAAATGTTGCGCGGCGAGCTGGCGGTGGCGCGGGCGTTTGACAATCGCATCGGCACGTGGTCGGTGGCGGAGGCGCTGCGGTTGCTGCACGCGCAGAAGGGCAAGCTCAAGGCGGAGGTTTGCGCGGTGTCGAACATCATGGAGGAGGTCGGCTTGTACGGCGCGCGGCAGATTGCGTACACGCTCAAGCCGGACGCGTGTCTGGTCGTGGATGTCACGCACGCGACGGATTATCCGACGGTGAACCAGCAGCAGCACGGGGACATCAAGATCGGCGCGGGGCCGGCGATCACGCACGGCGGGTGCAATCATCCGGAGATCATGGCGCGCATCGAACAGGTCGCGAAGGCGCGGAAAATCGAGCTGCAACACGAGGCGATGTCGGCGACGAGCGGGACGGACACGGACGGGATTTTTTGGACGCGCGGGGGGATTCCGAGCGGGTTGATCAGTCTGCCGAACCGCTATATGCACTCGCCGGTGGAGCTGATCAGCTTGAAGGATTTGAAACAAATCCCGCTGCTGCTCGAGGGGTTCGCGTTGTCGGTGAAAACGGGGGAGCAGTTCAAGGTGCGGATTTAGGCGCGGGCGCGGGCGTGTGAGTGTGGTTCGAAGCGATTGGGGTGCAATCAGTGCGCGGTCGCGGCGGATTGTGTTGAAAGGCACACATTGTTTGCCCGGGAAGAATCGTGGACTGCGGGAGTTGAATTTGAATAGGTGCGTCTCCGAGTCCCGGAGGGACACCGACGGAAATTAGCCGGGGGCAAGCGAGGCACGAGCGCAGCCCCCGGAACCCGCCGCAAATAATTTCGTGCCCTGAAAGGGCATCGAAGAAACGATCTCACCTCGTCGCGCGGACAATTTTCCTTTGGTGCCCCTCCGGGGCATGAACTTCAACGCCCCACAATCCGGGGGCCGCGCTCGCGTTCGCTCACTTGCCCCCGGCTAATATTCTGCGATGCCCCTCCGGGGCGAATTGAGGCGCGCCGCGCTCCGTGAGTGCGGAGGTTCCCGCCTCCCCGGAAAACTCGCTGCCGCGCGCTACTTGCGCGGCGCGGTTCCGGGTATCGGCGCGAGGATGTCGGGGGCGGCGTTGGCGGGCGGGAGCGTGGGGAGGCCGCCGTAGAGTTGGATGATCAGCGGGCCGGCGGTCTGGAAGAGCAGGGGGAGGAGTTGAACCTGGAGATCGCGTTCGTCGCGGATGCCGGTGAAGACGCGGTTGGTCACGCCGAGCGGGAATTCGCGCGAGTTGGCGGGCTGTTTCAAATCGGTTTGTTTGATCTTGCCGAGCGTGAGGTTGAGCGTGTCGATGCCGGCGAATTGCATTTGGTCGCTGCCGCCGCGCGGGCGTTCGGTGCGGCCGATTTGATTGGTGAGTGACGCCGGGTTCAGTTGGGGCAGGGGACCGAGCCCGCCGCGGCCGGAGCCGTTTTGCACGAGGTTCAACTCGGCCATGTTCAAGCGGATTAATTTGAAATGAAGCTGGTGTTGCGAGAGCGCGGCGCGATCGAGTTCGAAATGGATCTCGGGCATGTCGAGAAAGGGGCCGCCGCCGTTTGCGGCGGTGTCGTAGAGTTTGAAATTCTCGATGGTGACGCGCGAGTTGAGGAGGCTGAGTTCGAATTTGCCGATCTTCACGTCGCGTCCGGTTTGATCGCGGATGCGGTTTTCGAGGATGGATTTGATGATCGTGTCCATCAGGAGCACGCCCGCCACCGCGAGCACGACGACGACGAGGAAGAGGCGGAAGGCCCAGCGCAGGATGAATTTCATGGGGTTGGTGGGGGCGCGCGGAGCCGGGGTTGCGGGCGCGGGCACTGGGGCGGCGGCGTTCACAGCGGGATGTCTTCGGGCCGCACTTCGAGGCACTCGTCCTGATCCTCCCAGATGACGGCGGGGTAGGTGTCGAGGAGGCGTGGCGCGAGTTCGCGACCGAAGCGGCCGAGCATTTTTTCCGAGGAGACGGCGGCTTGCTCGAAGGCGCGGTCGTAGTTGCCGATGGGTTTCCGGCGGTTGTCCTCCCAGTGCGCGACGGCGTGAACGGGCGCGTAGTCGTCGGCCCATTGTTTCAGCGGGGATTGCAATTCGTCCGGCAATTCCTCGAAGGGGACCGCGGTGCCGGAGCAGTGCTGGCAAATCAGGCCGGTCTCGAGAATGTCGCGCGTGAGCAGCGGCAGCAGCGGCGCGCGGCAGCAGGTGGCCTCGACGTATCCGTGCGGCGAGGAGACGAGGCGCTTGAGCCAGATTTGGCGGTCGTGGCTTTGCAGCGCGGCGAGCCGGTAGGAGCCGATCAACGGATGCGAGTAACGCCACACGCGGCCCTTGAGCTGGCCGAGCGTCTGGGCCATCCAACGCGCGAGCGTGAGGTCGTCGAAGTCGCGGAAAATGGTGCCGTATTCCTGCCACAGAAGGTCCAGCGGCGAATCGGATTGGTTAGACATCGGGGCAAGACTGGTGCTTCCGGTTCAAACTTCAAGGGGCAAGTCGGGGCGGCGAAAGGAAGCTCAAAGGACAAAGTTCAAAGCTCAAGGGAAGGGACCAAGAGTCCAAATGGAGCGGGCGTGGCGGAGGTTTGGAGTGAGGTCGTCGCCGGTCGAGCGAGAGGGTTTCGACCCGGCGGCGGCGGTTATTCGCGGGCGGAGCGCCGAGCACTGGCTCGGCGTGAATCGGTGGCAGCAACGCGCCGAGCAGGTGCTCGGCGCTCCGGTGAAGTGCGAGCGTGCAGGAGAAAAATTGGTGGACCCGAAGCGGAAGTTATTGGCGCTTGGCATTGGGAATTTCCCTTGAGCTTTGAGCTTTGAATTTTGAGCTTCCGCGCCGCGCCCGCAGGGTCGATTTGCGAGGCAAAGTTTGCGCGGGGCGCGGCGGTTGCCTAGCCTCGCGCGATGGCGATTCAAGCTTGGTTCCCGACTTACATCTATTCCGAGGCGTTGCAGAAAACGGGCGCGGCGCGGTTCAACGAGGAGTTGCTGCGCGAGTGTTATCAGATTCGCGACTTCGATGACGCGGGGCGGAAATGGTCGGCGAAAAATTATCCCGGCGGCTTCACGTCGTATGCGTCGCTGACGAAGTTGCACAAGATGTCGTCCACGTTTGGCGAACTGGAGCGGAAGATCACGCGGCACGTGCGCCGCTACGTGCGGCATCTCGAATTGAATCTGCGCGGCTACCGGCTGGAGATGACGGATTGCTGGGTGAACATCATGCCGACGCGCACGACGCACGGGCTGCATTTGCATCCGCTGTCGTTGATCAGCGGCAGCTATTATGTGAGCACGCCGCCGGGAAGTTCGGGGCTGAAATTTGAAGACCCGCGGCTGAGTTGTTTCATGGCCGCGCCGCCGCGGTTGCCCAAGTGTCGCCCGGAGAATCAGCAGTTCGTGACGTATGAGGCGAAGGCGGGGAATGTCGTGCTCTTCGAGAGCTGGCTACGTCACGAGGTGCCGCCGACGCCGTCGGACGAGGACCGGGTGAGTCTGAGTTTTAATTACGATTGGGAGGCGGCGTCACGGGGTGCCGCCCACACCGGCGGATGAGGACCGCGCGAGTCTGAGTTTTAATTGCGATTGGGAGGCTCTTTCAAAGCTTGGTTTCATTGGGATTTTTGCAGCCGCGCTTGAACGCGCAGCCGCGCGTGCGCTGGTCGGAAAGGCGTGTTCGACCTGATGACGATGTTGCAGGAACGCCACGGCGGGCGCTGGGTCCGGGGGGCGGGGCGCGGGCAAAGGGGCGCGTTTTGCCCGCCTCAACGGCCCGCTATCACATGGCCAACGCATATTTTAAAAAAAGCTTCAACGGTGAACAACTTCTTCCGATACGTGTGGGAGACTGTGGTAATCTCTTAAAATTTTATGGGCGCAAAACACATACCCTCCGCACGGGATCTCAATCCCCTCAACGTTCAATCGCCGGAAACCACCCTCTCGCTCGGGGCCGGCGAGTACAATCTCTGGCAAAGCGGCATCGAGTTTCATTCGTCCAAGCCGCTCAACCTGTGGTCCGAAATGGCCGTCGAGGTCACCACCGTCGCGGATCACAAGAAAATCAGCACCAACGGCATCATCGTCGAATGCCGCGGCAACCGGCACACCGGTTACGCCGTCACGCTCGCCTTCATGAACCTCACCAAACAGGCGCAGACGCAGATCAACCAAATCGTCCAGCCGCGCCCGCAGGCCCAGCCGCGCCCGCAGGCGTGAGCCGCCGCGTGGCGAGGAGCAAAGACTCAAAGTTCAAGGCGCAAGGGAAGTTCCAAGTGTGCAGTCACGCCGCGCCTCAGTGATCAGTGCGTCGGAAAATCTCCGCGCCGATCCGCGATAACGACACTTCACCGCTCGCATTCCACCGCGCTTGGAACTGGGCCATTCCCTTGAGCTTTGCACTTTGAGTCTTTGACCTTCTCCGTTTTCCCCGTTCCCCCTTGCAACGACCCACTCCCCCGCTATTTTCCCGCGCATGTCTGACGCCGTTGGCTATTTTAACGAAATCCTCAAGGCCGCCTCCGAAAGCGGCACCTCCGACATTCACATCAAGTCGGGCAGCCCCGTCACCTTCCGCATCAGTCGGCGCTTGCACTCCGGCGAGTTCATCCCGGATCAGGCGTGGATGTCCGAACTCATTGATGGCATCACCCCGAAGCACCTTCGGGCCGGCCTCGATGCGGATCGCGAGACCGACTACTCCTATCTGTGCCCCGGCGTCGGTCGCTTCCGTACCAACGTCTTCCAAGCCCTCGGCCGCTGGTGCATCGTCCTGCGCCTCGTCAAGAACACCGTCCCCAGCATGGAACAACTCGGCCTTCCGGACATCCTCCGCACCATCGCCGAATCTCCCCGCGGCATCATCCTCCTCGCCGGAACCACCGGCTCCGGAAAATCCACCACGCTCGCCGCGATGCTCGAGCACATTAATTCCAACCACCGCAAACACGTCGTCACCCTCGAGGACCCCATCGAATTCGTCTTCGAGGAAAACCAGTGCATCATCGAGCAGCGCGAACTTTCGCTCGACACCATGAGCTTCCAGCGCGGCATGAAGAGCGCGCTCCGCCAAGACCCCGACATCATCATGGTCGGCGAAATGCGTGACGCCATCAGCTTCCAAACCTCCATCAGCGCCGCCGACACCGGCACCATGGTCATGTCCACCATGCACACCACGAGCGCCTCCAGCTCCGTCGGCCGCATCCTGGAATTTTTCAAACAAGACGAACGCGACACCATCCGCCGCCAGCTCGCCGGCACCCTCAAAGCCGTCATCTGCCAGCGCATGTGCCCCACCGTCGATGGCCGCATGATGCCCGCGCAGGAAATCATGATCAACACCGGCACCGTCAAGAAAGCCATCGAGGAAAACCAACTCGGCAAGCTCGCCCAAATCATCGAAGCCAGCGAGGGCGACGGTATGCAGAGCTTCAACCAAGCCGTGTACAAGCTCGCGCAAGAAGGCAAGATCACCCGCGAAGCCGCCTACGAAAAAGCCAACAATGCCCAAGCGGTGAAGATGATGTTCGACGGCATCTTCCTCAGCACCGGCGGCATCGTTGGGTGAGTCAAGAAAGGCTGCGGTGCGCTTGCTTTCGTCCGTACTGGGTTTGGGAACGAGCTTTGGGAGACTGACCCACCGCTGAAGCGGCGGGCTGTTTTCGGGCGTCCCTCCGGGACTTGGTTGGTGCCTTGAAGTCGGCGTCCGGCGCGGGAGAGGTCGCTGGCGGCAACTTGCCGCCGCAGAACCCGGCGGGCTAGGGAAGCGCTGAATAAAGGCCAGTTTGCAGTTTTTGCCACTTGATTATCAGGCGTTTTGCCACAAACCCAAATGCCAGATGGATTAAATCAGCGCTTCCC
>JAYVOY010000288.1:0-5941 GCA_043757645.1 Verrucomicrobiota bacterium | reverse complement strand
CACCTCGGAGGGGACGGAGCCACACCGTAGGTTTGACCGCGTGAGTCACACAGCTAAGGTCGCGCGATGATTCACTTGCGCGACCGCACTTCCCTTCGATTTTTCCCCGCCGCCTCGCTCGCGTTGGCGGTCATTTTTTCCACCGCGAGTGTGTCGCGCGCCGCGGACGCAAAGGACGCGAAGGACGCGCAGATCACCCGTGGTCGCGCGCTTTATTTTCAGCACTGCATCATCTGCCATCAATCCAACGGTCAGGGCGTGCCCGGCTCGTATCCGCCGCTGGCGGCGTCGGATTATTTGCAGGCGGACCCGGCGCGCGCGATTCGCACCGTGGTCGAGGGATTCTCCGGTCCGATCGTCGTCAACGGAAAGCCGTTCAACGGCGTGATGCCACCCGTCGTGCTCGATGATGTGAAGGTTGCCGACGTGCTCACGTTCGTGTGGAACGCCTTCAACAACGGCGGCGCGCAACTGGATGCCGAGCGCGTGAAAACCGTGCGCGCGAAAACACGTTTCAAAACCTACGCCGCACTCGTGGAAGCCAGCGCGTATCAGCCGCTGCCGCCCGCGCCCGCGGGATTCACGCTCAAGGAAGTTGTTCGGCTCAACGCGTCGCAAACGCGGATGGCGAGCGATGGCCGCGGCAAAACGCTTTATCTCGCGGGCGGCATGGAGATTTCGAAGGTCGATCTCGCGAGCAAAAAAATCACCGCGAGCATCACGCCCGACGCGTTCGGCCTCGATCCGAAGCGGGGCGATCTCTCGATCGGCGGCGTCACGCTCGACGCGCAGAAGCGGATGTATCTCGTCGTGAGCCAGCGCGTCCCCGGAGACGGCAAGGGAATCGTGACCAATGAAATCACGTTCTTTCGCACGACCGCGATGAGTAAGGACGGCGATCCCATTGCGCCGCGCGCGTGGTTTCGCACGAGTTATCCGTGGGGCATTGGGCCGTACAATCACGGCGTCGGGCACCTGGCTTTTGGGCCGGATGGTTTTCTCTACGTCAGCAGCGGCTCGCGCACGGATGGCAACGAGCCGGGCACGGACGCGGTGCATTTCGCGACGACGGGCGAGACGCCGCTCACCGCGTGCATCTGGCGGCTCGATCCGAAATCCGAAGCGCCGAAAATCGAGGTGCATTCGCCCGGCCACCGCAACGCCTACAGCTTCTGCTGGAACGCCGCGGGCGAAATGTTCGCGACCGACAACGGCCCCGACGCCGACGCGCCGGAGGAATTGAATCTCGTCGTGCCGGGCAAGCATTACGGCTTCCCGTTTCGCTTCTCGAACTGGTCGCAGAAGCCCTACGCCCACACGCCGGACGCGCCGCCGGGCGTCGCGTTCGCGCTGCCCGTGGGGAATCGCGGACCCGCCGCGGGCGGCACGAGCGCCGAGCCGGTGTTCACGTTCGATCCGCACTCGTCGCCCGCGGGCGTGGTCGCGCTCGGCGCGGATTTTCCGGAGTCATGGCGCGGGAGTCTGCTCGTGGTGCGTTTCGGAAATCTGCTGCAACGGCCCAAGGACGTGGGCTTCGACCTGCTGCGCGTGCGCCCCGTGAAGGCGGCGGACGGCTCGGTGTCCGCGGAAGTGAGCACCGTCCTCGCGCCCCTCGCGCGTCCGCTCGATTTGCACGTCGCGGGGAAGGGCCGCGTCTTCATCCTCGAATACACGCGCTCGCTCGACAACAGCCGCAACTCCGGCTGGCTGCCGGGACGCGTGCTGGAGCTGGCGGTGAAGAACTAATTTGGAAAACGGAAATTGAACCGCGTACTCTGCGGTCAAACAATTCCGCCTCGGAGTGGGCGACGGATCGTCCGCCTCCCGGCCTAACCGTAACTATGCAACAGGACCGCCGCCGTCTCGGCGGCTTACGGCGTGGGAAGTCCGCGCGCGGGCGATTCACACTGCCGCTTTTGGTTCCCCATCCAGGGAACATTTTGAACTGCGGAAAATGCCCGCCTCCGCCGCCTTTGGACAGTGTGAGCCGCCGAGACGGCGGCGGTCCTTGGCCGGGGTGAGCCGCCGAGACGGCGGCGGTCCTACGGCATCGGTACGGCTCAGGCCGCCCGCTGGAACAACTCCGCGCGCTGCTGCAACGCCAGCGCGTTTGCCACGCGCAGCTTCGCCATGATTCGGCCGCGGTGGGTCTCGATGGTCTTTACGCTGACGCGCAACTTGGCGGCAATCGCCTGTGTGCCGCGGCCGTGGCCGAGCAAGCGAAAAATCTGCCACTCACGCTCCGAAAGCATCGTCGCTTCGCCCGCGATTGCCGCGGGCGAGTGCGCGCTCAGTGGGCCAGCCGGCGGGTTCGCGTTCATGGGCCGAATTCAGGGCAACGCGTGTTAAGCGATTATTTCAACCGCGCGGGAGAATTGTTAAGGGATTGTAAAGTTGCGGGTGCCGCGGGCGGTTAATCGCCGGGCAGTTGAGTTGTTGCAGTCTCGCGCAAGTGCGTTGGAAATCTCATTAGCACCCGGCTTCAGCCGGGTGTCTTCGGGACGGCTAGGACTGAACCGCTTCAGCGGTTTTCAAACGCGGGAAACCGCTGAAGCGGTTGGAGATTGTGAAGGATCGTTCCCACCCGGCTGAAGCCGGGTGCTAATGAGATTCTCAAACCAGATGCAATCGACGGCGACGCGCGCGGGGCTTTCGCTTTTTGACTTTCGCACGGGCGCTCCCTAGCGTCCGCCGCCATGGAAAGTCTCATCGCGCCCTGGCGCATCGAATACATCCTCCGCCCCAAAACACCGGGCGCGGTGGAGTCCGTGTTTACCCGCATCGCGCAGTCGAGCGACGACGTGGCCAACTACGTTATTTTCCGGGGCAAAACGTGTTACTCGGTGTTGAATTCTTTTCCCTACAACGGCGGACACATTCTCGTTTGTCCCTATCGCGAGGTGCCGGATTTTTCCGCGCTGACGGACGAGGAGAAGCTGGAGTTGATGAATCAAACGCAGCGGTGCATCGAGGCGTTGCAGGAGACGATGAAGCCGCAGGGCTTCAACGTGGGCGTGAATCTCGGGCAGGTCGCGGGCGCGGGGATCGTCGAGCATTTGCATCTGCACATCGTGCCGCGCTGGAACGGCGACACGAATTTCATGCCGGTCATCGGCGCGACGGGCGTGCTGCCCGAGGCGCTGCTGGACGTGGCGGCGCGATTGCGCGCGGTGTTGAATCGATGAGGCGCGACGGGGCGGGCGGGCGTTTGCCCCGTTTGCTCCCGAGAGATTTTTATGACCACCGAAACCCTCCACTTCGACAACGCGCGGCTCGCGCAGCAGCTCTTCAACAATGATCCGCGGAATTTGAAGCGGCTCGAGGAGTTGCTCGAGGTCGTCGCGACGTCGCGCGAGGGCTGGATCAAATTGGAGGGCGCGGCGGCGAACGTGGAACGCGCCAAACAGATGTTCGCGCAGCTCGAGGCTTCGGTGCGCGCGGGGAACATGATTCACACGCGCGAGTTTTTGCAGGCGGCGGCGATCGTGAAGGACGAGGGCGTCGCGGCGTTGACGGCTTTGCACGGGGACCGCGTGCAAACGTCCACCAAGAAGCCGCCGGTCGTGCCGAAAACAACGGGGCAGAAAAAATATCTTGAGGCGATCCGCGCGCACGACATCACGTTCGGCATCGGCCCGGCGGGCACGGGCAAGACGTATCTGGCGATGGCGATGGCGGTGGCGACGCTGCGCGAGGGCAAGGTGGGGCGCATCGTGTTGACGCGGCCGGCGGTGGAGGCGGGCGAGGCGCTGGGTTTTCTGCCGGGTGATTTGCACGAGAAGCTCGCACCGTATTTGCGGCCCTTGCACGACGCGTTGATGGACATGCTGCCGGCGGATGAAATCCAGCGGCACATGGAGCGCGGCAGCATCGAGATCGCGCCGCTGGCCTACATGCGGGGGCGGACATTGAACAACGGGTTCATCATTCTCGACGAGGCGCAGAACACGACGGCGGAGCAGATGTTCATGTTTCTCACGCGGCTCGGATTCAACTCGAAGGCCGTCATCACGGGCGATCCCACGCAGATCGATCTGCCGCCGAGCAAGCGCTCGGGCTTGGTCGAGGCGCGGGTGGCGCTGCAAAAAGTCGAGGGCATCGCGCTGGTGGAATTTCAGAAACGCGACGTCGTGCGGCATCCGCTGGTGCAGCGCATCATCGCGGCCTACGAGGATCACCGCGCGGTGTGAGGATGAAAACGCTCGTCGTCGCCAACCGCCAGCGCGTCCGGCGCGTGGACCCGCGGTGGCTGCGCGACTGCGCGGCGGTGTTGCTCGGGGAATTGCTCGGCGTGGAGGCTTACGAACTGGGCGTGGCGCTCGTCGGCGCACGCGAGATGGCGAGGATCAACGGGCAGTTTCTCCAGCACACGGGTTCCACGGATGTGATCACGTTTGGGTATGGGGCGGATCGGACGGATCTGGCCGCGCCCCAGTTGCACGGGGAAATTTTCATCAGCGTCGGCGATGCGGTGGCGCAGGCGGCGGCGTGGGGCACGACGTGGCAGTCCGAGGTGGTGCGCTATCTCGTGCATGGCGTGCTGCATTTGCAGGGCTTCGATGATCGCGAACCCGCGTTGCGCCGCGTGATGAAGCGGCGCGAAAACCAGTTGCTGGCGCGCTTGGCGCGGCGCTTTGCCTTGAGCGCGCTGGAGCGGAAACCTAGGGTCGCCGCATGAATCGGAATTTCTGGAGCCAATGGCGCGGGAACTTTCTGACGGGCCTGGCCGTGGTGCTGCCGTCGGTGATTTCGGTGGCGGTGCTGACCTGGCTCTTCCGCAATGTGGCGTCCATCACGGACCTGCTGCTGGTGTTTCTGCCGTGGGAGTTGACGCATGAACGGGGCGGGGCGGGACCGATGCACTGGTATTGGAGCCTGTTCGCGTTCGCGCTGGCGATTGTGCTGATCGGGATGATTGGCCGGGCGGCGCGGCATTACGTGGGGCGCAAGGCGATCGAGTGGTTCGACCACGTGCTGCTGCGGATTCCGTTGCTGAACAAGATTTACAGCACGGTGAAGCAGGTGAATGAGGCCTTCTCGCCGAACAACCGGTCGGCGTTCAAGCACGTGGTGTTGATTGATTTCCCGCGGCCCGGCAGCAAGGCGATGGGTTTTCAAACGGGCGAATCGCAGCTTCCCACCGGCGACAAGGACGCGCCGCGGTTGGTCGGCGTGTTCGTGCCGACGACGCCGAATCCGACGAGCGGTTTCCTGGTGTTCGTGCCGGAGGCGGAGGTGACGCGGCTGAACCTGTCAGTGGCCGACGGGATCAAGTTCATCGTGAGCCTCGGCGTGCTCGCGCCGGAGAGCGGGGCTGCGGGAACGCCCCTGCCCGCGCCGCCGCCGCGCGAATTGCTGTGAACGAGGAGCGTTGCCCCGGTGTGATTTTACGGACGCGTCTGCTCACGGAGACGAGCCTGATCGTCCACTGGCTCACGCCGACGCTGGGCCGCGTGGCCACGGTGGCCAAGGGCGCGCGGCGGGCGAAGTCACCGTTTCGCGGGCGGCTGGATTTATTTTACGTGGCGGATTTCACCTTTAGTCGCAGCCGGCGTTCGGACCTGCACACGCTGCGCGAGGTGAGCGTGCGCGAAACGCACGGAGGCTTGCGCCGCGACCTCGCGCTGCTGGGGCAGGCGTCCTACGCGGCGCTGCTGGTGGAGCAGGGGACCGAGACGGAGACGCCGCTGGCGGAGGTCTTTGAATTGTTTTGCGAATTTCTCGCGGCGTTGTGCGCGTGCCCGGCGGGCGCGTTGGGCATGCTGGCGTTGGAAATGAAATTGCTGGGGACGCTGGGCTTCAGCCCAGACTTGGCGCGGGCGCGCTTGAGTCCCGGCGCGCGGGCGGTGCTGGAACGACTGCCCGCGACGGAATGGAATTTGTTGCCCGCGCTCCAGCCCACGCGCGCGCAACTGGGCGAGCTGGAACGCTTCGCCCACGA
>JAYVOY010000287.1:0-5984 GCA_043757645.1 Verrucomicrobiota bacterium | reverse complement strand
CGATTGAGTTGCTGTTGCGCGAGCCGGATTTCACGTCGTCGGCGCGCATGGCCGAGGCGATCAACGAGAAGTTTGCGGGCAGCGCCAAGGCGATTGATTCCACGACCGTTCGCGTCGCGGTGCCGCCGGGGCGCGACGACGAGTTGGTGGGTTTCATTGCGCGCATCGAGGCCATCGAGGTGCAACCGGACATTCCGGCGCGCATCATCATCAACGAGCGCACGGGCACGATTGTCGCGACGGCGCGGGTGCGGATTTCGAGCTGCGCGGTGTCGCACGGCAATCTCACGATCACCATCGCCTCGACGCCCGAGGTGTCGCAGCCGGGGGCGTTCTCCTCGGGCACCACGACGACCACGCAGAAAGTTGAAACCAAGGTGAACGAACAAAAGTCGGCGCTGATTCCGCTGCCGGATTTGCCGACGGTCGAGAAGGTCGCCGCGGCGCTGAATTCCCTCGGCGTCACGCCGCGCGACATGATGTCGATTTTTCTGGCGATGAAACAGGCCGGGGCGCTGCACGCGGAACTGCTGCTGCGTTGATATGAATTTCTCCGTGCTCACCAAACCGCAGATGGCCGAGTCGCCGCTGGCGAGCGGCGCCACCGCGTCGCTGGATCGGCCCGCGAGTTTGGACACCCACGAGAAGCTCGGCAAAGTGTGCCGCGATTTCGAGGCGGTGTTTCTGCAAAAAATCATCGAGCAGACGCGCGCGCCGATGTTCAAAACCAAGGAGGGACCGGGTGCCGGCAGCACTTCAATTTATCAGGACCTGGTGAACCAACATCTCGCGGGAAACATCAGCCAGTCAGGTACGTTCGGGCTGGCTAAATCCCTGGAGACCCAGTTGAGCCGCCAGCTTGCCCTGCAACCTCATCCCCGCGCGGCGCTGGCCCACACGCCGCCCGCGACCTCGCCGCTCCATGACTAAACATCTCCAATCTCTCATCGCCGCGCTGCGCCATGAATTGCAGCAGTATGGCGAAATGCTCGCGCTGCTGGATCAACAGCAGGAACTCATCATGGTCCGCGCGGCCGAGGAGTTGTACCACACCGTCACGCGCATCGAGCAACAGGCCGACGTGCTGCGTGAGGCGCGCGCGCAACGCGAGCAAGCCCGGCGCACGCTGGCGACCGCGCTGCTGCGTTCGCCGGAGACGACGTTCCTGCAATTGCTCGGCGAGTTGCCGCCGGATTACCGGCCGTTGGTGCAGGCGCTGGTGGAGGAAAACAATCAGTTGCTCGGGCGCGTGCAACAGCGCGTGCGGCAAAATCATCTGTTGCTGAGTCGCTCGGTGGACCTGATGCAGCGGCTCATCAACACGCTGTTCCCGAGCCGCGATCCGCTCGTTTACAACGGTTACGGACGCCGCTCCCCGCCGCCCGCGCAGCCGCGGCCGATTTACGAGGCGGTGGGCTGAACCGCGCGAATTTATGCTCGGTTTATTTGGCAACCTCGACATGGCGAACGGCGCGCTGCGCGCGAACGCGCAGGGGATGGAAGTCGCCGGGCAGAACATTTCCAACGTCAACAACCCCGCGTATGCGCGGCAGCGCGTCACGCTCAAGTCGGGATTTCCCATCAACGATGCGCGGCTCGGGCCGCAGGGTGATGGCGTCGAGGTGACGGCGATCACGCAGATACGCGATGCGCTCGTGGATCAACAGATTCAGGGCGAAACGAGTGTGCGCGGCGCGCTGGAGGCCGAGCAGCAGGGGCTGCAATTCGCCGAGGCGGGACTGGGCCAACAGGTGAACACCGACACCGCCGGCGCGAATGGCACGACGGCGGCGGGCGGCATCGCGGGGCAGAACGGTTTGTCCACGCGGCTGGCGGAGTTGTTCAAGGGCTTTCAGGGGTTGTCCACCGATCCGACTTCGCTCGCGCAACGGCAGGTGCTCGCGGCCAAGGCGCAGGATTTCACCGCGCAGCTCAACCAGACTTCCACGCGTTTGAACAACGCCCGCACGATGTTGAACGACGCGCTGCGCGCCGACGTGACGAAGGTGAACGACGCGTTGCAAACCATTGCGGGACTCAACGGCAACATCGCGGACATGGAACTCGGCGGGCGTGGCGTCGCGAATGATTTGCGCGATTTGCGGCAGCAAAAAATCGAGGAGCTGGCGAACCTCACGAAGACCGACGTGAGCGCCAATGCCAACGGGAGTCTCGATCTCGAAATCGGCGGCGTGACCGTGGTCTCCGGCGCGAAGGTGCTGGACACGCTCGCGGCCTACGACGCCGGTGGCGGCCAGTTTTTGGTGCGCACCGTGACGGGCGGCACGACCGTGAATCCCGGTGGCGGACGCTTGCAGGGGACGATCAACGCGCGCGACCACGGGCTGGCGACGTTGCAGACGGGCCTGGATGATTTCGCCGCGCAGATCGCGACCGAGGTGAACAATGTTTACCGCGGTGGGGTTGGTTTGGACGGCACGACGGGGCAGAATTTTTTCACCGGTTCCACCGCGGGCACGCTGGCGGTCAACGCCACGGTCGGCGCGAGTCCAGCGGCGATTCAGGCGGCGGGCGTGGCGGGCGCGGCGGGGGACAATCAAGTGGCGCTGGCGCTGGCGCAATTGGCCGACAAAAAAATCCCGGGCCTGACGAACCAGACTTTCACCGAGCATTACGCGAAGACCGTCGGCGACCTCGGGCAGGCGCTCGCGTCGGTGAACGGGCAGATTTCCAATCAGGACGTTGTGCGGAAGATGCTCACCATGCAGCGCCAGTCGATCAGCGGCGTGTCGCTCGATGAGGAGATGACCGACATGATGCGCTACCAGCACGCGTATCAGGCGTCGGCGCGGGTCATCAGCATCATCGACAGCATGCTGCAAACCGCGATCAATCTCGGCAGCGGCAGGTGAGCTTGAAGAAAGGATGATTCATGCGAGTAAGTTCCAATTCCCTCCCCACGACGCTGGTTGAGCAGCTCAACCAACTCTCCGTGCGGCAACAAAAATTGCAGGCCCAGGCCGCGACGGGGCAGCGCATTCAAGCGCCGTCGGACGATCCCGACGCCGTGCGGCGCGTGCTGAATTTGCAGGCGGAGGGCGAGAAGTTTGGCCAATACGAGCAGAACATCATTCGCCAACAGGAGCTGGGCACCGCATCGTACACGGCGATGCAGTCGTTGAAAAAAGTGTCCGATCGCGCGAGCGAAATCGCGACGCGCGCGGATGGCTTGAAGTCGCCGCAGGAGTTGAAGGTGCTGGCCGGCGAGATCACGCAGTTGCTCAAGACCGCGGTGAACGTGGCGAACGCGAAGAACCGCGGGGATTTTTTGTTCGCGGGAACGAAGAACGACCAGCCGCCGTTCGTGCTCGCGACCGATGCCAGCGGGGTCGTGACGGGCGTGACGTATCAGGGCAACGCGGCGCAGGCGGAGCACGAGATTTCCGAGGGCGTGACGTTCTCGACGCAGGTGCCGGGCGCGAACACGACGGGCAGCGGCGCGATGGGTTTGATCACCGATTCACGCACCGGCGCGGATTTGTTCAATCACCTGATCGCGTTGCAAAACCATTTGCTGGCGGGAGACACGGCGTCCGTCGCGGCGACGGACCGGCCCGCGCTCGCGAAGGACGAGGACGGCCTCGTGCTGAACCTGGGCACCAACGCCGCAATGCAGTCGCGTCTCGAAACCGAGGGCGCGGTGATCGCGCAGCGCAAGACGGCGGTGGGAGGATTGGTCTCGAACGAGGTGGACGCTGACCTGGCGACGACGCTGGTGAATCTCACGAAAACGCAGAACGCGTATCAGGTCGCGTTGCAGAGTGGGGCGATGGTGTTCAAGCAGTCGTTGATGGATTATCTGCGGTAGGCGGGGCGCTGCGGTGGCGCTGGGGCGGGATCGGGTGGATTGTTTCTGGGCGTGGGGAGTTCGTTTCCGAAGGGGCCCTCTCCGCACGGAAAAGTTAGTGGAACCCCGAACATCGAAGGAGTCTTCGCCCGCTTCGCGGGGCGTGACCTGCGGGTCGCTTCAACATCCGCAGGGTCTGTGCAATGGGAGCGCACAAAGAATGTCGCACGCTGAAGCGGCGTAAACGCCGCGCTCCGGCGCGTCGATCCGCGAGTTCGCGGCACTGCTGTTTCGGAGGTGGAACGGAGTTTTCGGCGAGCCGCCGAAAACTGCACGCCAGCGGCGGGCGCTCCCTGAGCCGCGGCGCAACGACAAAAAAAGCGCGTGGTTGCGGGAAGCAACCACGCGGCGATCACCGTGGAGTGTTGGAGCGGGTCCAATATTTTTCGGGCGGACCGTCGCGGCAATCGCGCGACGGCGGTGGCGCGGGTGCGGGCGCGTACCGGCGCGGCAGATCATGCGTGGCGGTGTTGGCCGGCGGATGCCGGCGGATTTCTTCCAGCCAGGGGAGGCGGATGACCACGAGTTGGTGCGGCGTGTGGCGGGGGTTGCTTTTCTTCGCGACCGGGGGCGGGCGGTGATGGGTCGGAACCGGTGCGGGGGCTTTGCGTGCGCTCATAAGGGTTTTCGTGTCAGCGGCATTGCGGTTCTGCTAGGCGGCGTTGCGGTTGTCCTGGAGAAGTCCCTCGATCATGTCCTGCACGTTTTGCAGCGAGTAGGGTTTGGTGAGGTGGGGGCAGGCGGTGGTCTCGAGAAATTCGCGCGCGCCATCGCCGACGGAATCGCCGGTGAGGAAGACGATGCGGCGGGCGAGTTCGGGATGCTCGGCAACGGCGCGGCGGTAAAATTCCTGACCATCCATGCCGGGCATCCGGAGGTCGGAGAGGACGACGTCGTAGCGGTCCAGCGCGAGAATCTCGAGGGCGTCCTCGCCGGCGTTGGCCGTGGCGGCTTGATAGCCGAACATGTCGAGCATGGAGCCAAGCATCTCGGTGATCATTTCGTTGTCGTCGAGGACGAGCACGCGCACGGCGGCGTTGGCGGATTCGGGGGCGAAGGAATCGGTGAGGGTGGTCATGGGATTTTTTGCTAAATGGTTGTGAGTTTTGGCGGGACGAAAAAATCAGAGGGCGGCGGCGGGGTGATTGACGTGGGCGGCGGCCATTTGGGCGCGGATGGATTTGATCAGGAGGGGCGTGACGCCGTGCTGGCGAATTTCACCGGCGTGGATCGGGAGCGTGAATGTCGGCGTGAAGACGAGATGCACCGGGAGATTTTTTTTGCGCGTGGGATTCATGGTGGTGGCGGCGGTCAAGGGCGTGGCGGCGGTCAAGGGCGTGGCGGCGGCGGAGCGGAGCGGGGTGGGCGGCATGAAGGTGAAGGGTTCCTGGGGCGAGAATTGGGTGACGAGCGCGCGGGGTGCCTGAAGCTCGGCGCGGAGGTTGAATTTTGTGTGGGCGAATTGTGCGGCGAGTTGCGCGGGGGTGATGGCCAGTTCCGCGGCGGGCGCCGCGAGGGCGGTCAGCAGCAGCGCCAGGATCGGCGCGGGGTCTTTGATTTTGGCGTTGTCGCTCATGCTCGTGGACTAGAGCAACGGCAATGCCAGCGCGGGCGCGGGGCGGGTGGCGGGTGGCCCGGGGAAATTGTGTCCTCGCTTGTGGCGAAGTGTCCTGAAGTGTCTGGGGGAGGGACACACGCGGCGTGGTGACGCGGTCCGCCGTGGTCCGCGTGGTCCGGTGCGGGACCGGTCCGTGGTCCGAAAAGTTGTGGGCCAGCGCGGTCGCGAATCCGGAGGTTCAGAGAATCATGGGACCCAGCATCCGGGGATCGAACTGCGATCTGGAAACGCGCGGAGCGAACGGGCACGCGCCCGGAGCGCGGCGTTTACGCCGCTTCCGCGCACGCGCGGTTTGGGGCGAAAGAATGGTCCGGGTCGGCGGCCGGTGAAGCGGCGCAAACGCCGCGCTCCGGCGTAACGAGGCAGTAGGACCGCCGTCGTCCCGGCGGCTCACACCGGCCAAACGGGGCGGAAGCGCGCATTTTCCGCAGCCCAAAATGCTCACTGAATGGGGAACCAAAAGCTGGCGTGGGAATTGACCTCGCGGACTTTCCCACG
>JAYVOY010000286.1:0-5986 GCA_043757645.1 Verrucomicrobiota bacterium | reverse complement strand
TGCTGCCGGACGGCACGGTCGTGTGGGCGGTTTCGTTTGGGGGCGCGGGCTTGGACGAGGCGTACGATCTCGCGCTGTCACCGAATGGGGAGCCGGTGATTGCGGGAACATTCAACGGCCCCGCCACCTTCGCGGGCAACACGGTGCAGGGCACGGGACTGGATGATGTGTTCGTGGCGCGCTTCGATGCGAACGGGCAAATGCTGTGGCTGCAAACTGCCGGCGGTGCGGGGGCGGACACGGCCACCGGCATCGCGACGGACGCGGCAGGCAGCGTGTTTGTCACGGGCAGCATTGTCGATTCCGCCAGTTTCGGCGCGACGAATGTGACCGCGGGTTTCACCGGCGTCCCGACGCTCTACACGGCGAAGTACGACGTCAGCGGGCAGCTCAAATGGGTGCGGCTCACGGATGATCCGGGCGGCTCGGCGGGCGTCCGCGTCGCGACGGATGCGGCGGGTAACGCGTACGTCGGCGGTTATTTCTCCGTGGCCCTGAGCCACGGCACCTATGTGCTGCGCTCATCCGGAAGCCGCGACGTGCTCGTGTTGAAATACGATCCGAGCGGCAACGCGAGTTGGGCGGCGCGCGCGGGCGGCGGCAACAATGATGAAGTGTACGGCCTCGCGCTGGATCCCGCGGGCAATGTTTTCATCACGGGCTACTTCGCCAATTCCGCGACGTTCGGCACGGCAACGCTGAACACCTCCGGCAAACAATCGGACATCTTTGTCGCCAAATTGAACGGCAACGGAATTTTTGTCTGGGCGCGGCAGGCGGGCGGTTTTGCCTCCGACAACCAGTCGCAGGTCGGCAACCTCGCGACCGACGTGGCGGGCAACATTTATCTCACGGCCTCGGCGCCGTCGGACGTGACGTTCAGTTCGATTGTGCTGCCCGCAATCGGCTTTGGTTCCGATGACGCGCTCGTGGCGAAATACGACCGGCTCGGCAACATCGTGTGGGCCGAACGCTTCGGCAGCCCGTTCGCCGACGCGAACCGCGCGCTCACCGTCGATGCGTCGGGCAAGGTCATCACCGGCGGCGTCTTCACGGGAACCGCAGTCGTCAACGGCGTCAGCCTGAACAACGCCGGCGGTGATGGTTTTCTCCTCACGATTCCCTCCGCGCCGCCGCAATTCACGCAGCAGCCCGCGTCCGCGACCATCGACAGCGGCATGGCGCTGACGCTCTCCGGCACGGCCACAACCGTCGGGCCGACTTATTTTCAGTGGACCCTCAATGGCACAAATCTGCCGAACGCGACGAATGCCAGCTACTCGTTCGTCAACGCGGGGACCAACAATGCCGGCACGTACCAACTGATCGTCAGCCACAATCTGGGCGTGGCCAGCAGCGTGCCCGCGGTGGTGACGGTGCAGATTCTCGGCACGCCGATCATTCTCACGGAACCCGCTGATCAACTCGTGTCCGAAGAAAGCCGCGTGACGTTCATCGTCACCGCCAAGGGCGCGCCGCCCATCGGCTATCAGTGGTTCAAGGACGGCGTGCCGATTCTCGACGCGACGAATCTCACGCACACGACGCCCGTGTTGGTCGTCGCTGACAGCGGCAAATATTCGCTCCTTGCGAGCAACTCGTTTGGCATGACGCCGACGCGGGATGCCGTGCTGACCGTGGTCGCGGTGCCGACGCTCACCGTTCCGCTGACCAATCAATTTGTTTCCTCCGGTGACAACGTGACGTTCTCCGTCGGCGTGGCGGGCACGGGGCTGCAATACGCGTGGCTCTTCAAGGGACAATTTGTGCCGAACGCGAATCAGGCGACGCTCACGATCCCCAGCGCGACGTTCAACGACTCCGGCACGTACACCGCCGTGGTGGGCAACGCCGCCGGCCTCGCCGTCACCTCGCAGGCCGTGCTCTCCGTCGATCCCACGCCCGTGATCCGCACGCACCCGCAGTCGCGCGTGGTGCTGCTCGGCACGCCGGTGAGTTTTTTCGTGACCGCCGCGGGCGAGCCGCCGCTGAGTTATCAGTGGCGCTTGAACAGCGTCGATCTGCCCGGCGAAACCGGCGCGACCCTATCACTCGCCGCCGCGACCAACAGCAGCGCGGGCGACTACTCCGTGAACGTCAGCAACGCCGTCGTGCCCACGGGAATTCTCAGCTCGAACGCGACGCTCAAAGTGACCGGGCCAACGATGCGACTGGGTGTCGCGGCGGGTCAGGCCACGCTGAATTTCACCGCGCCGCCGGGGGCGTTTCTCCTGGAATTCACCGATGGCTTCGGCCCGGGGCGCGTGTGGACCTTCCTCATGGACCTGAGCAGCGTGTCTGGAACCTCGCTCACCATCCCGGCTGATCCGACCGCCGGGCCGCGCTTCTACCGGCTGCGCAGACCGTGAGGCGGGCGGGGGGGGAAGCGCTGAAAACCTCGGCGGAAATTTCGCGGGATAATTTTTCCCGCTCTTGAGTGGAGTCGCCGTTGCCCCTTGCCGTGAACCGGAGCGCCGACTTCCACAACGGCGCGTTCGCGATCAGCCCGCCTCCGGCGCTGACTCGTCGCGCAGGAACACCACCTTCACGCCACCTTTTTTCGCATCGGGCTGGTTGAAGCTGTCCATCAAACTCGCGGGCGCGGACGCCGTCGCAGCGGCGGCAGGCGCTGGGATCGAAGCCGTCGTCGGCGCGGTCGCGGTGGGACTCGCCACCGCCGCGGGATCGAGCGCCTGCCGAATCGCGCCCTCCACGAGCGACGTGCAATGCACCTTCGTCGGCGGCAGCGGGCCGAGGTCGCGCGCCAATTCCTCGCCGCGCATCCGCAGCGCCTCATCCGGCGTTTTGCCGCGGATCAATTCCATCGCCAGACTCGCGGCGGCGATGGCCGTCTCGCAGCCGAAGGATTGAAAGCTCGCGCGGTCGATCACCTTGCGGCCGCCCTCCTCCTTGTATTTCACCCACACACGCAGCATGTCGCCGCACTCGGCGCTGCCGACGGTGCCGATCGAATCGGCGTTCGGGAGTTCGCCCATGTTCTGCGGATTCGCCATCGCGGCGGCCACGCGGGCTTGGAAGTCATCGTTCATATTGTTTGTTTGAACCTAGAAAAAGCAGTTGCTGCCCACGAAACACACGAAAAGAAAAAGCACTGAGCAAATCCCCCAGTGTCATTGGCAAAATGAACTGGGTCCGTGCCTGCCAAATCCGGTCCGGCCCTTTGTTTTCGTGTGTTTCGTGGGCCAATCCGACTGCCGTTTTCAAGTTGAAATGTTTTCGGCACGATTGCGTTTCGACGAGTTGCACGGCTGCGGCACTTCCGCAAAAAGGCGCGGTGAAGTCAGGATTGCTCCAATTTGTAGCGCGGCATTTTCGGCTCCACATCGCGCGCCCACGCATCAATGCCACCGCGAAGATATTTCGCGTTCGTGAAACCGTGGCCGGCGAAATACGCGGCGGCGTCGAGGCTCGCGGCGCCCGAATGATCGTAGAACACCAGCAGCGCGTCGCGCGGGGCCGAACCCATCAGGCGCTGCACAAATTCCTGCGTGACGAACTCCGCGCCGTCGATGCGCACGGCGTCCCATTCCTCGCGCGTGCGGATGTCGAGCAACCGCACGGTCGCGCCCGCGCCGCGCTGCTCGGCGACTTCGCGCGGCGTGATTTCGAGCTGGCGATCCTGCTCGTGACTCGCGCGGATGTGGGCGAGGGCCTCGGCGACTTCGAGGTTTCCGTTGCGCTCGCACAATTGCGCGAGCGTCTCGGTCGGCTGAAATCCGCAGCTCGAACACCCGCCGATGTGATACTTGCGGAACAACGCCCGGCGCGCGCTGGGATACGCGGCGAGCACGTCGTGCATGGGGCTGTGCGGGGAGATGGTTTCGGTGGCGATCATGGTCGAACCTTGGGGAAAGATTGAAATGAAAGACGAGTTATCAGGAACACAGGAAAGCAGGAAGTGGTTGGAGATGCCCTGACGTTCTGCGATTCCTGAATTCCTGCGTTCCTGATTCGTGTCTTCAACTCATGCGGCGACAGGAAAAACTTCCGGAGATTCCGGCACGGTTTCGCCGTGATCCAAGCGATCAGCCATGACCCGCAGTGCGAGCGCCTTCGCCCGGGCGACTGCTTCTTCGCGCGAGTCACCGTAGGCCAGCACTCCTGATAATTCGCCGATTTCCGCCAGCCAGCGGCCGTCGTCCTCGCGCTCGGTTTCAATTTTTAGATTCATGCAGTCAGTTAACGGCAACCGCCGGTTGTTTCAAACCACGAACGCGGGAGTCGGGACAACTTCGCGGTTCATTTGTCGGTCAATTCATCCAACAACATTTTCTCGAACACTTCATAGATGACCGACCGGCGTTCAGCGAACAGACAACGGATGACCGGGCTGCCCGCCTCCCTCGCCTCGACGTAGATCATGCGGAATTCACCCACTCGTAGCCGACGATAGCCGGCCAATCGGCCTTCCAGAGATTTCCGATTCCCACGGTCGGCGGAGAGAGCTTTGATCGCGCGCTTGAGCGCCAGTCGCGGAGTGGGAGCAAGCGATTTGATGAAGTCCCGCACTTGGGGCGCGACTTCAACCCGGGTTTTCATCCAGGGACTCGATCGGCAGGAACCGGGTTTTGCCCGACTCGTAATCACGCACCGCCTTCATCGCCCTGGGTTCCGCCATGATTTCCAGCGTCTCCAGCATGGCCTCGACGCGCTC
The DNA here is from genome assembly GCA_043757645.1 of Verrucomicrobiota bacterium. Taxonomy (GTDB): domain Bacteria; phylum Verrucomicrobiota; class Verrucomicrobiia; order Limisphaerales; family BJHT01; genus BJHT01. The sequence continues at coordinate 1,311 of JAYVOY010000286.1, read as the reverse complement.
GCGAGAGATGAGGTAGGCCACGGTTTGTCCACGGTTCGACAGCGCGAGCGGCCCGCTTTTTTTCAAGCCGCGCACGAGGCGCGGCAGGCTTCGCTTGGCTTGCGCGATGTCCAGTGTTTCGATCACGGCGTTACTGTTAGTTCTCCGCGCTGGCGGTCGCAAGCAGGTTTCCCCAATCACTCAGACCCCGAAGAATTTCTGAATCTCCCGCACCACCTCGATGAAGCGGTCCACCTCGGCGTGCGTGTTGTAGAAATAAAAACTCGCGCGCGCGGTCGAGGGCACGCCGAGTTTTTTCATCAGCGGTTGCGTGCAGTGATGCCCGCCGCGCAACGCCACGCCGTGGCGGTCCGCGATGGTCACGACATCGTGCGCGTGGATGTCGTTGAGCAGAAAACTCACGAGGCCGCCGCGATGTTTCTTCGGGCCGAAAAGGCGGACGCCCGGCAACTCACTCAGCCGCTCGTAACAGTGCGTCGCGAGTTCCAGATCGTGCTGGAAGATATTCGCGCGACCGATGGCCTCGAGATAATCCAGCGCGGCGTGCAGGCCGATGGGGCCGGAGATGTCCGGCGTGCCGGCCTCGAACTTGTGCGGGAGCGTGTTCCACGTGCTTTTGAAATAATCCACGGTGGCAATCATCTCGCCGCCGCCGTGCCACGGCGGCGTTGCCTCCAAAATTTCCCGGCGTCCGTAGAGCACGCCGATGCCGGTGGGGCCGCAGATTTTGTGACCGCTGAACGCGAAAAAGTCGCAGCCGATTTCCCGCACATCGACGGGCAAATGCCCGGCGCTTTGCGCGCCATCGACGAGTGTCGTGATGCCGAGCTGGCGCGCGCGCGCGCACAGTTCCGCGACCGGATTGATCGTCCCGAGCGCGTTGGAGATTTGCACCATCGCGAAGAGCTTCACCTCGGGCGTGAGCAGCGCGTCGAGTTGGTCGAGATCGAGCAGACCCTCGTCGCCGGTGATGGGCACGTAGCGCAGCTTCGCGCCGGTGCGCGCGGCGAGCATCTGCCACGGCACGATGTTGCTGTGGTGCTCCATCTCCGTGAGCAGGATCACGTCGCCGGCCTTGATGAATTTGTTGCCCCACGCGTTGGCGACGAGGTTGATGCCCTCGGTGGTGCCGCGCGTGAAAATGATTTCCTCGGTGCCGCGGGCGTTGAGGAAGAGCCGCGTCCGCTCGCGCGCCGCCTCGAACGCGGTGGTCGCGCGATTGCTCAACTCGTGGATGCCGCGGTGGACATTGGCGTTGTCACGTTCGTAATAACGCACCAGCGCCTCCACCACCGCGCGCGGCTTCTGCGA
>JAYVOY010000285.1:0-6006 GCA_043757645.1 Verrucomicrobiota bacterium | reverse complement strand
GTCCGCTCGCGCAGCCGCTGCGTTTGCCCGCGGGACTGCGGTTGGTGAGCCTGGTGGGCTTTCCGCTGCGGCGGCATTTGCGCACGCCCTTCTCGCGTTTTTGTCATCGCGTCATTGCCCGCACGGGTCCGAACGACGGCACGGCCCTGCTCGCGGACGCGTGCTCGGAAGCGGGGGAGATTTTTCCCGTGTGGGGCGCGGATCATTATTTCCAGCCGCCCAGCCGCGGCCGCGCGCTGATCGTCGCGGTGTTGCACCGCATCGCGCGCGGACCGGAATCTTCGTGATCCAACCAAGCGGGTGTGATTAAAAGTGGGTGAGGTAGCGCAGACTTCCCAGTCTGCGGTATCGCCGATTTCCCAATCGGCGCGGCGTGGCACGGCACCGGGGCGTTGAAAGCAAAGACGGCCCGTAGGCTGGAAGCCCAGCGGAGCGGCCGGTCCGCCACCGCCCCCCCCTTCCTTGGCACGCTCTGCCGATTGGGAAATCGGCGACACCGCAGACTGGGAAGTCTGCGCTACGACCTTGCCGTCCGCACCCACTTTTAATCACACCCCAACCACGCGCCGCGCGAAATTCCCCGTTCCCAAACCGCGCGAAGTTTTCTACGGTGCGCCCATGTACGCACCGCGCGATCTTTTCGACCTGAGCCAAACCGAGCACGCCGCGTTGTTCGACGGTTGCACCCACGCCTGGGAGGCCCTCCAGCGCCTCAAGGACTACATCGCCGCCCACATCCGCCCCGAACTCCTCAACCGCTGCGAGGGCCGCGCCTTCATCGGCGACCGCGTGTACATTGGTCCCGGCACGGTCGTCGAGGACGGCGCGATGATCAAAGGCCCGGCCATCATCGGCGCGAATTGCGAGATTCGCCACAACGCCTACATCCGCGAAAACGTCATCATTGGAAACCACTGCGTGATCGGAAATTCCTGCGAATTGAAGAACTCCCTCGTCTTCAACGGCGCGCAAATCCCGCACTTCAACTACGTCGGCGACTCGATCCTTGGCCACAAGGCCCACCTCGGCGCGGGCGTGAAAATCTCCAACATCAAACTCATCCCCGGCAACGTCACGGTGGAACTGGACGGCGTCCCCTTCGACACCGGCCTGCGCAAATTCGGCGCGCTCCTCGGCGACCACACCGACATTGGCTGCAACACGGTTCTCAATCCCGGCACCGTCCTCGGCCCGCGCACGGTGATTTATCCGAACACCAATTGGCGCGGCTATCTGCCCGCCGACATGATCGCGAAAAACAAGGCGCAGATCGAAGTCGTCGCGCGCCGCCTTCGCACGACGTGAACTTTTCCGCGCCGAAATTTCTCCCGCCCGCCGAAATGTTTTCCGCGCGCGATGCCGCCGTCCGGGGAGCGCACGCGACCCGCGTGCAGTTTTCGGCGGCTCGCCGAAAACCTCGTGCCACTGACTTTTTCCGCCCCCGGACGACGCCGCAGAAGAAGATGCCAGGCCGTAACGATGCAATGGACGGACCGCCGCCGTCTCGGCGGCTTCCGGCGTGGGAAAGTCCGGGGGGGCAAATTGTCCGCGCGCTTTTGGTTCCCTACTTAGTGAGCATTTTGGGCCGCGGAAAATCCGCGCCCCCGCCCCGTTGGGACGGTGCGAGCCGCCGGGACGGCGGCGGTCCGACTGCCTGGTTACGGCTGGAACAGGGCCACGCCGGTTTGGGCGAGCCGCCCAAACCCGCACGCGGGCCGCGTGCGCTCCCCGGCTTCCACCCGGCGTGCCGCTTCACCTCGCCGCCCTCTTTCCCATGATCGGCCCCATCGAAGACCAACCCAGCGGCCCCGCCGACGATCTTGTCGCGCAGGTCTCCGAACTTTTTTCGGCGACCGGCATTCTCTCCCGCGCGAGCAATTTCGAGTATCGCCCCGAGCAACAGGAAATGGCCGTCGCCGTCGCGCGCTCCCTCGTCGAGCGCAAGCACCTCATCACCGAGGCCGGCACCGGCGTGGGCAAAAGTCTCGCCTACCTGATCCCCGCGATTCTCTTCGCCGTCGCGCGCAAGAAGAAAGCCATCGTCTCGACGCACACGATCAATCTCCAGGAGCAGCTCACCCAAAAAGACCTGCCGATGCTCGGCGAGATTCTGCCCGTGAAATTCAGCTTCACGATGCTCAAGGGCCGCGCGAATTACCTCTGCACCCGCCGCCTCCGCAAGGCCCTGCAACAGGCCGACAGCCTCTTCACCTCGCCCGAAATCCAGGAACTCCAGCGCATCCACGAATGGTCCAAAACCACCACGGACGGGAGCCGCTCGGACTTCGAGATCGAGCCGGACCCGAAGGTGTGGAACCAGGTTTGCTCCGAGCGCGGGTTGTGTTCGCCGAAACTCTGCGGCCACGCGTCCGAGTTCGCGCGCGACGCCTCCGCGTGTTTTTTTCAACGCGCCCGCAGCAAGATTCTTTCCTCCGACGTGCTCGTCTTGAACCACACGCTTTTCTTCACGCTGCTCGGCGGCATCGAGGATGAGATCGAGGACGGCGTGATGTTCAAAAACGACTTCATCATTTTCGACGAGGCCCACACGGTCGAAAACGTCGCCTCGCGCCACATCGGCCTGAGCGTCTCGCACGCGATGATGCGCTACACGCTCCAGCGCCTCTACAATCCGCGCTCGGAAAAAGGCCTCCTCGCGCTGCTGCGCCAAGGCCCCGCCGTGAAACTCGTCGCCGACGCGCTCGCGGAAGCCGACAACTTTTTCGAGCAGCTCGAGGGCGCCTGCGAGGAACTCGCGCAAGCCCGCGAAGCCGAGGCCCGCTCCCGTGCCAACCCATCCGCGGGCGACACCGGCGGCCGCGGGCGCGCGTGGACCGAGCTGCGCATCCGCCGCCCCGGCCTCGTGCCCGACAGCATCACGCTCCCCGTGCAACGCATCCGCGAGGCCGTCAGCGAACTCATCAAAACCAGCGAGGACAAGGACACCGGCCAGGAATTGCTCGAATGCAACCGCCGCCTCGCCGAGGTCCGCGAGGCCGTCGCGACCTTCCTCAGCCAGCCCGACGCGGAATTCGTTTACTGGATCGAACGCTCCGGCAAGTCGCAGAAAAATCTCTCGGTGAACGCCGCGCCCGTCGATGTCGCCGCGTATTTGCGCCACCGACTCTTCGGCGCGAACACCTCGATCATCATGACCAGCGCCACGCTCGCGACGCACGCGGGCAGGGCCGCGCCGAAGCCCGCGGCCGCCGCTGAGTCCGCCGCCGCCGGCCTTTCTTCACCGCGCCGCACCGCGACTTCAGCCGCGCCCGCGAATCCCAAATCGCATCCGCTCCACTACTTCGCCAGCCGCGTCGGCGGCGAGGAGGCGGTGATGCTGCAAGTCGGTTCGCCCTTCGATTACGAACGGCAGATGAAGCTCTACGTCGTCAACAAAATGCCCGACCCGCGCGACCCCGCTTATCGCGACGCGCTCCTGCATTGGATCGAACACTTCATCCGCCTCACGCACGGCAAGGCCTTCATCCTCTTCACGAATTACAAGTTGATGCAGGAAACCGCGCAGCGCCTCCAACCGACGCTCGACGAACTCGGCATCAGCTCCTTCGTGCAGGGCACCGGCACGCCGCGCTCGCTGATGCTCGAGAAATTCAAGGAGGACGTGAACTCCGTGCTCTTCGGCACCGACAGTTTTTGGCAGGGCGTCGATGTGCCCGGCGAGGCGCTTTCGAACGTCATCATCACGCGCCTGCCCTTCGCCGTGCCCGATCATCCGCTCATCGAGGCGCGCCTCGAACGCATCGAAGCCCGCGGCGGCAATCCCTTCAGCGAATTTTCCTTGCCCGAGGCAATTTTGAAATTCCGCCAGGGTGTCGGCCGCCTCATCCGCACCAAATCCGACCAAGGCATCATTGTCGTCCTCGACAACCGCATCCTCGTCAAACGCTACGGCCAAGCCTTCCTCGACGCCGTTCCCAAGTGCCCCGTCGAAGTGGTCTGACCCGGTCTTGTAGGAGGCGAGGTAACGAGTCTCTAACATTTTTTTCGCGCGGAAATCCCCCCGCGATTCCCGCGCCCCAATTTCCCGCCACCAGACTCCGCCCCTCGTTTGCGCCCCGCCTCCGCCGGGTGAACCGAGTCGATGAAACCCGTCCACCGCTTCAGCGGTCGCGCGCGCCGGATAAGCCGCTGAACCGAATCCATGCAGTCGCACGCGGCAGCCGGCGGCGGCGGGGCGGGGCGGGGCGTACAGAGCCTGTGCGAAAAACAGAACGGCTGTTCATGTGACGGTGAAAAAGGTTGCCGGACGACTTCCCAACGCCTGCCACGGCTTCCCCAAGCCCACTACTCGGGACAGAACTTCTCGCCGCCACAGGGTCACGACACCGCCACTCGCCGCTTGGCCGCCCCCGCCGCCCCGCGGCGCCAAGCCGTGCAGCGCCCGCTTCAGGTTGTAGCCCAACAAACTTGCCACGCCGCGCCGCCCGCCCTTTAGTTCGCGGCGTGAACACGGTCCCCTGCACGCCCGCGCTGGCGGCGATGCCCATTCGCAACGGCCTGAACCGCGCGCTCGTCGTGCTCGTGTTCGCCGCGGGCGTGGCGCTGCTCGGGCTTGGCTCGCGCGTGACGGGCGGCGGGGCGGTGTTCGCGGTCGGCGTTGTTTTCAGCTACGTGCTCCTGACGAACTACGCGCTGCTGCACGAGGCGGCGCACGGGAATTTGCAATCCAGCGCGCGCGCGAACTACTGGTTTGGCGTGCTCGCGGGCGTGTTGTTCCCCATGCCGTTCACCGCGATGCGCAGCGCGCACCAAGGCCATCACGACTTCAACCGCACCGACCGCGAGATGTTCGATCTCTACTATCCCGACGACAGCCGGCTGCTGAAAGGCCTGCGCTGGTATGGCATTCTGTGCGGCTTCTTCTGGCCGCTCGTCCCGGTGGGGGCGCTGCTGTTTTCTGTCCTGCCGCAAAATTTGCGCGACCAGTTGTTTGGCCGGCATCAGCCACGCGGCTATTTGGTGGGCGGGGTGCGGGACGCGGATGTGTGGCGTGTCCGCGCGGAGACCATGCTCATCATCACGGTATTTGCCGCGCTCTTCTGGCGGCTGGGCTTGCAGTGGCAAAACACCCTGGTGCTCTACGCCTGCTTTGCCTGCAACTGGTCCACGCGCCAATACATCAGCCACGCCTTCAGCAAACGCGACGTGGTGGAAGGCGCGTGGAACCTGCGGCATTTCCCCTGGATGAGCTGGCTGCTGCTCCACAGCGAATACGACCTCAACCACCACCGGCATCCGGAGGTCCCGTGGTGTTACCTGCCGCAACTCTCGCCGCCCGGCGAACAACGGCGCGGCTACGTGCGCCAATACTGGCGGCAATGGCTCGGCCCGCGCCCCAACACCGAGCCGGAGCCGAAGCCTCCGGCCGGCGCGCCATGAACCCGGGGCGCGCGCCGTTTCTCGCGTGGCCCGGCTGGCCGCACGCGCGCTTCGCCACCGCGCAATCCCTCCTCGTCACGCTGTGGTTCTGCCTGGTTTACGGCGGCGGCGACTGGCTCACGGCGCGGCACGCGGTGCGCGTCCGCGTTCACTTCGACTTCGAGCTTGGGCTGCCGCTCGTGCCCGCGTTCACGCTGGCCTACATGTCCATCCACCTGATTTTTCTGGCCGTGCCGTTTGTGCTGCGGGAGCGCGGGGAAATTGTCCGGCTCGCGCGGCAACAGTTCCTCACCATCGCGCTGGCGGGCGTGGGTTTTCTGCTGGTGCCCGCGCAGCTCGCCTACGCGCCACCCGGCGACTTGGGCGGGTGGGAAAAACTGTTCCGTTTCGCCGACTGGTTGAACCTGGATTACAACCTTGTCCCCTCGTTGCACGTCGCGTTAAGCGTCGTCTGCCTCGAACATTTCGCCGGGCGCGCGCCGCCGCGTGGGGCGTGGCTGTTGCGCGGCTGGGGCCTGCTCATCGCGGTCGCGACGCTCCTGACGCATCAGCATCATCTGCTCGATGCGGTCGCGGGCTACGCGCTGGCGCTCGGCGTGGTGAGGC
>JAYVOY010000284.1:0-6025 GCA_043757645.1 Verrucomicrobiota bacterium | reverse complement strand
GCGGAAATTCCTTCGCCGGATTTTTCGAGTGATGCAGCGTGAGCGCGTTCGTCAGCCCGTGCCCGGCCATGTAGCTGATCGTGTAGGCAATCAGCGCGGGATAAAATTCCCCGAACGATTTCACCGTGGACACGTAGTAGAGCAGCGCCGCGCCCACGAGATGCAAACCGCCGAGCAACCGCTGCGTCGCGAAGAAACGATCCGCCACAATCCCCGCGAAAAACGGCGACACGATCGCGCCAATCGCCGTCGAGCCATACGCCAGCCCGATCTGTTCGCCGGGGAATTTCAGCGTCGAGTTCAGATACGTGCCCATCGTGACGTACCACGTGCCCCACACGAAATAATGCAGGAAAACCATGAGCCAAAGGCGGACAAACAAGAGTGGTGACATAGGCGCGGTGTTTTCGGAATCCGGCTTCCGAATCGCGGTGCGGCGGGGTGATTCAGGGGAACGGACCGCGATGTCTTGTCACCGCGCCGCAGACCCGCGCGGGCGCGTCCCAGTTTATTGCGAGCGATTTGGACATCTCATTAGCACCCGGCTTCAGCCGGGTGACTTGGCAGCAACGAGAACTCAACCGCTTCAGCGGTTTGCGAGTCCGCCAAACCGCTGAAGCGGTTAAAGGGGTTCGTGGCCGTGGACCACCCGGCTGAAGCCGGGTGCTAATGAGAGAAATCCGGGACGCGCAAAACTGAGATGCGCCCGACCCGTGCTCCGCAATTCCCGCAGGCTTCCTCTCGCCGCCACACTTAGGTAGCGTGTGGAAAAATTTCCGAACCCAATTATGAAACCACCGCGTCTCGCCTTTTCTTCCTTCGCCGCACTCCTCATTGCCGCGGGCTTGTCATTCCACTCCACCACCACCCGCGCCGCGGACGCCAAGCCCGCGTTCGGCGACAATGTTCAGTCGCGCGGCAATCTCGACAATTCACGCCTCCAATTTGAGCGCGCGAAGAAGAGCCACGTCGCGTTCATGGGCGGCTCGATCACGGAGATGAACGGCTACCGACCGATGGTCAGCGAACTGCTCAAAAAACGTTTTCCGACGACGGAGTTTAAATTCACCGACGCCGGCATTTCCTCGACCTGTTCGACCACCGGCGCGTTTCGTCTCGGTGCCGACGTGCTCGGCGGCGACCCGGTGGATTTGTTTTTCGTCGAGTTCGCGGTGAACGACGATCAGGACGCCGCGCACACACGCGCCGAGTGCATCCGCGGGCTGGAGGGCATCGTCCGCCACGCGCGCCGACAGAATCCGAACCTGGACATCGTGGTGACGTTTTTTGTGAACGAGGGAATGTTGAAAACGCTCCAGTCCGGCCAAACCCCGCTCACCATCGAGGCGCACGACGCGGTCGCGCGCCACTACGCGATCTCCACCATCAATCTCGCGAAGGAAGCCGCCGCGGAAATCACCGCGGGCACGCTGACGTGGAAACAATATGGCGGCGTGCATCCCGCGCCGTTTGGCAACGCGATCTGCACGCGCATGATTGACGAACTTTTCAACCGCGCGTGGAAAACACCGCTCGCCAAAGAAGCCGCGCCCACCGCGCATCCCGTCCCCGCGCAACCGCTCGATCCGCTCAACTACGAGGCCGGGCGATTCCTCGATCCCAAGCTCGCGCAAATCAAGCAGGGCTGGACGCTCGGGGTGCCGGATTGGAAAGCACTCGCGGGCGGCAAACGCGGGCGCTTCACCAATATCCCGATGTTGAGCGCGACCGCCGCGGGTGCCGAGGCGACGCTGTCCTTCGAGGGCACCGCCGTCGGCGCGTACGTGGTCGCGGGGCCGGACGCGGGGATCGTCGAGGCGAGCATCGATGGCGGCGTATTTCACGCGGTGAATCTCTTCCATCGTTTCAGCAGCGGCCTGCATTATCCGCGCACCGTCATGCTCGGAACCGAACTAAAGCCGGGCCGCCACACCGTGACCCTGCGCATCTCGGTGGAAACCAAGAGCGCCGGCCACGCGATGCGCATCATCCAATTCGTGGTGAATTAAACCGGAACTAATCTTTAGCCACGGATGGAACACGGATGAAACACCGACAGGGAGGTTCGCTCGTTCGACGCTGCGCCGGCGGGACAACTCTCCGGATAGTGTGCCCGCGTTGGAACCGCATCTCATGATCAAAGTGTCGGCCAGCGGTGTTCAATCTGTGTTTCATCCGTGGCTCAACTGCATCGTTCCGGTTAAAAGTCGCCGCGCAGGGCGGCGGTGTCGCAGCCCAGCCGCCGCGGCGGCGGTGGGTGCTCCGCAGCGGGTCCATTTCGACCGCATCTTGCGCGCCCCAACGATTCACCCCACAATCCCGGCATGACGAACACCAAGCTGGCCGTGACCGTGGAACCTCGCTTGCGAAAGAAAGCCGAGAAGGTGCTCGACGAACTCGGTCTCGACATGGATTCCGCCGTGCGGGTGTTCCTCAAAAAAGTGGTGGCCACGCACTCGATCCCCTTCGCCTTAGCCGAAGAACCGCCGCCCTACCGCTTCACGCCGGCCGAGGAGAACGAAATTCTCGCCGCCGCCAAAGAGGCCCGCGACCCGCGCCTGACAAGCGATTCCTTCGACACAGCCGACGCACTCGTCGCCCACCTCCGCAAAGCGAAGGCATGACGCTTCGCACCACCAAGCGTTTCGACAAAGCCTTCGCCCGCCTTGCCGAACGGGAGCAACGGCGCGTGGAGGCGGCGCTGCGGTTGTTCATGGACCAGCCGTTTCACCCGGCGTTGCGCAATCACGCTCTCGCCGGACGCTTGCGTGGCCTACGGGCATTTTCCGCAGGCTATGATTTGCGCATTGTTTACGAAGCGGAGGACGGCGGACTTGCGCGCGTGATTCTCCTGCGGGTTGGAACTCACGACGAAGTTTACCAAGCGCCCTGACGCCGCGCGCAACTCCGCGCGCAACTCCGCCAAGCATCATCATGATCGCCGTTGTTTTATTCGTGCCGTTTTTTCGGCTGCACCGCGACCACACGAACTCACTTGCGGGCTTACCCACAGGCGTGGCCCGCGCGTTCCTCACCGCACTGGCATTGCTCGCCGTGGCTTCCGTGACCGCCGCGCCCGCCGCAACAAACGCGCCCGTCGCCGCCCGTCCCGCCCTCAGCCCGCGCGTGCGTTTCCTCGCCACGGACGCGGCGCTGGTCGAGTGGGAAACGGCCCGGCCGCAGCTTTCCACCGTCGCGTTCGGCGAGACGCCGAAGCTCGGCAAGCGTGTCAGCAACGCGAGCGCGACGGCGGCTCACGCGCTCAGGCTCACCGGGCTGAAACCGGACACGAAGTATTTTTTCACCCTCACGCAGCCCGGCGAAAACACCGTGCCCGCGCTCGCGCCCGAGCCTTTCGAGTTCGACACGACCTTCAACTTTTCCGTCGCGCCACTCGTGCCGTCCGCGACCAACGCGCCGGCGGACGATTCCATCGCGCGCCTCGCCGACGCGATTCTCAAAACCGCCGGCGTGACCCAGGGCTACTGCCTCGACTACGCGTGCGGCGATGGCCGGCTCGCCCCCGAACTCGCGCGCCGCTCGGACCTCAGCGTCGTCGGCGTGTCCGAGGACGACGCGGCCATCGAGCGCGGACGTCGCGTGCTCGATGCCGCCGGCGTTTACGGCGCGCGCGTCACGCTGCTGCGCGCGCCGCTCGACTTTCTGCCGTTCGCCTCCGGTTGCTTCAATCTCGTCGTCTCCTCGGACGCGCTCGCGGGGCGGCGCGCGACCACGGTTCCTGCTGAAGTCGCGCGCGTCGTGCGGCCCGCGGGTGGCGTCACGCTGCTGTCGCTCGCCGCGCCGATTGTGAGCGCTGCGCGTCCCGGCGCCGGCGCGTGGACGCACGCGTACGGCGACGCCGCGCAGACCGCGAACAGCGGCGACACATCCGTCATGGGCCGCGACATGCGCGTGCAGTGGTTCGGCCAGCCCGGCGCGCGCGGAATGCTCGACCGCCAGAGCCGCAATCCGCCGCCGCTCCTCGCCAACGGCCGCCTCTTTGTGCAGGGCAACGAGCGTCTCTACGGCCAGGACGCCGCCAACGGCTGCGTGCTGTGGACGCTCGAAATCCCCGGCCTGCGCCGCGTGAATCTCCCGCGCGATTCCAGCAACATGTGCGCGGACGACGCCTCGCTCTTCGTCGCCGTGCGCGACCGCGTGTGGCAGCTCGCCGCGGGCACCGGCGCGCTCACGCGAACGTTTCTCGCGCCGGAAAATCGCGACTGGGGCTACGTCGCGAGCGACGGCCCGCGCCTCATCGGCACCGCGGTCAAGCCCGGCTCGACCTACACGCGCTTCCAGGGCAGTTGGGAATATTGGTACGACACGCTCACGACGAAGAGCACCGCGAAGGTCTGCGGCGACCGCGTGTTTGCGCGCGGCAAGGCCGATGGCAGCGAACTTTGGAATTATGCGAACGGCACGATTCTCAATCCCACCATCGTCATTGGCGGCGGACGAATTTGCTTTGTCGAAGCGCGCGCGCCCGGTCTCGCCGACGAGGCCACGAGCCGCCTCGCCTCGACGCGCTTGCACGAGCGCGCGTTCCTCGTGGCGCTCGACGCGGCGACGGGCCGCAAGTTGTGGGAGCAACCGCTCGCGCCGCCGGCGAAGGACGCGATCACGATGTTCCTCGTGCTCGCGGGCGAGCAGCTTGTGCTCTCAATTTCCGCGGACAAAAAATATTTCGTCTCCGCCTTTTCCGCGCGCGACGGCGCGGTGCAGTGGACGCAAAGCCACGGCTGGAACCGCGACAATCACGGCGGCCACATGTATCACCCGGTCGTGGTCGGCGGGAAAGTGATCGTCGAGCCGGTCGCCTACGACCTCGCGACGGGCAAGCCTGTGGTGATCGGACTGCCGGTGCGCGGCGGTTGCAGCACGATGTCCGCGGCGGCGAACTGCGTTCACTACATCAATTGGGATTACGACAAAGGCTCGATTTATTTCTGGGACCTCGACACCGGCGAGCGCCGCCAGATGGCCGGTTCGCGCGCGAGTTGCTGGCTCTCGCTCGTCTCCGGCGGCGGGCTGGCAATCCTCCCCGCGTCCAGCTCGGGCTGCACCTGCCGGTTTCCGAATCAAACCTCGATCGGCTTTTCCTCGGCGAAATGAACGGGGCGAACGCGATGAAAAAACTGCGCTGCGTTTCAAAATTTCCGCGAGCAAACCGACCGCCGACGCGGCGTCCGCGTGCGGCGCAGCCGTCCGGGGAGCGCACGCGGCTCGCGTGCAGTTTTCGGCGGCTCGCCGAAAACTTCGTACCACTAACTTTTTCGCGCGGCAGAGAAGATCAGAATGGGGACACGAAGGTTTGGGCGGGCCGCCCAAACCTGCACGCGAGCCGCGTGCGCCCCCCGTTTTCATTTCGGAGTCCCCGTTCACCACTCGCCGCGAGCCTTGCCGCCCTGATCACCTGTTTGCTTTTCGTCGCCGCCTCTTTCCATTTCGTCCCCGCGCTCGTCGCCGCAGATTGGCCCACGTACCAACACGACGCGCAACGCAGTGGCGTGACCACCGAGGCGCTCGCCCTGCCGCTCGCGCCCGCGTGGATTTTTCCCAAAGCGGCGCAAACCATCGTGCCCGCGTGGCCCGCCGAGGCGGAGTTCGACGAATACGCGAAAGGCCCGAAACTCAAGCCCCGCTTCACGTTTGACCGCTTCGACAACGTCGCCGTCGGCGGCGACCGCGTGTTCATCGGCGTGGCGGGCGCGCACGCGGTGCGCTGTCTCGCGGCGACGAATGGCCAGCCGCGCTGGACATTTTTCGCCGACGGTCCGGTGCGCATGGCGCCGACCGTCGCCGCTGGCCGCGTGTATTTCGGCGCGGATGACGGCGCGGCCTATTGCCTCGAAGCGGACACCGGCAGCCTCGTGTGGAAGTGCATCGCGGCGGGGCAGGACAATCGTCTCGTGCCGAATGACGGGCGCTTCGTGTCGCCGTATGCGGTGCGCAGCGGCGTGGCCGTCGAGAACGGCACGGCGTATTTCGGCGCGGGACTTTTTCCGAGCGAGGGCGCGTGGCT
>JAYVOY010000283.1:0-6034 GCA_043757645.1 Verrucomicrobiota bacterium | reverse complement strand
GTCAATTACGTGCCACTTGCGGGCATCCAATGAGTTCTTCGGCAAATACGTTTTCATTTCTACCTGTATAAAAGAGGCCGGAAGGTAGCAAAGGGCTTTCTCAAGTCAACAGACAATTCCGAAGAAATTTGAGTGTGGTGAAACCGGCGCGGGAAATGAGCCAAAGGTCAGCGACGGCGGTCACGAGGCGGGCCGATTGCAACCGCGACGGTCTGCCGCCGTTAGATGCAGCGAATTGTTAGGCCGCAATCTCATGCAATAATCACTGAAACTCCAAACGGAACTTCGAGCTCGGCGAACAGCCTGAGACACCGGTGATCAACCTCGAAGCCAGCTGTGCCGCTGTTACTGCGATAGCCGCAGAAAACATCAACGTGAAACTTCTGCTTGAGGTCGCGCAAATAGGGAATGTGCGGCCGCACTGCGTCCCATAGGGCCATGATGTGTTCGTGAAGCGGTCGAGCTTCGTCAACGGGCGGCTCGTATGACCACATGTCGTGGGGCCAAGGCGCGGAACGAGAACTCCCCTGCTCTCCGTTCCGGTGCGAATGCGTTGGTGCGAGGCCAAGCGTCTTAGTAATCTCGTCAATGTCCACCCCGTCGCCGAAAATGCGTAGTGACGCGCTGAAAGCAAAATATACTGGCTCATCCTTGCGGATGACCTCCGGTTCTTTTGCGCCGGCAGTGCTCATGCGTTTGATGCCGCCTAACATTGAATTTTGCCGCGCGCCGAGTTGGTCTCGACCGGGAGAACATTTTTCAAGTCGTTCATCGCCATTTCAAATCTCCCCCGGCCGCACCGCCGCCGCTCACAGCAGATCCTGATACGCGAGCCAGAGGCTGCGGAAGTATTGCATCACGCGCACGGGATCGGTGCTCTCGGGGATTTCCGCGAAGCAAAAGCCGGTGAAGTTGACCTCGTTCAAGCGCTGAAACAGGCGGCGGAAGGGATAGTCCTCAATCGAAATGTCGCGCAGATGAACGGTGAAAATCTTGTTCTTCACGAGCTCGAAGTTCGCGTCGAAGCCGTCGCCGTCGAGATCGGTGGGATTGGAATTCCAGCAGACGCCGACCATCGGATGACTCGCGACATCCATCATCGTCTTGATGTGCGGGACGTGCTCGGTGCCGCGCCCGTGGATCTCGACGCGGATTTGCTGGCCGTGCCGCGCGCCGAATTCGCCGAGTTCGCGGAGGGATTTGCCGATTTGTTCGAGCGTCTTTTCGACGGGTACTTCCTTGGGCAAGCCGTTCGGGCGCACCTTCACGCCAGTCGCGCCGACGTCCTCGGCGAGGAGGATGTATTCCTTGGTCGCCTCAATGTCCTTGCGCAGCCGCGCTTGATCGGGCGTGTGATAATCGAAGGCGCTGCCGAGGCTCCAGAGTTTCACGGGCGAATCGGCGAAGCGCTTCCGCACGTCGGCCCGCTCGGCCTTCGAGAGCGTGACCTCCACGCCGTGCTTGTGGGTCGTGCGCAACTCGACGCCCTCGAATTTCGCGGCGGTGCAATTCTTGATGATCGTCGCGAGGTCCCAATCCTTCGCGAGATTGTAGGTCACGGTGCCGAGGTGCATTTTTGCGGGCTTGGAAAACAGTTTGCCCGCGGCTTTGGCTGCCGCTTTGGCCTCGGCGGCGACGGCGGGATTCACGGTTTGGGAGAGCAGTCCCGCGGCCCCGAGGCTGAGGCCGGTGTGTTTGAGAAAGGTGCGGCGTGTGGTGTTCATGATCGGGTGAATCGTGTGGATTGGCGCCGGACGCTAATCGTTTCGGACTTTGCTGCGAGGGGAAATTTTCGCGTGAAAAGCTCGGCAACACAGTGGCTCGCCGGGCGCGTCCTCAATTTGTACCGCGGTGGCAGAGCGCAGCGGCGACACCGCTTTCGAGCGCGCGGAGCAGCCAAGGAAATTCGAGCAGCCCCCGTGCGTACGAAAGCGCCGTCGCCGCTGCGCGCTGCCGACGCAGTACAAATTGTGGATCGGTTGCCGATTGAACCAATTCGATTGAACCCATTCCCCCGGTGTGGAACGGTCAGGCCGTGCCGCGATCCACACGGGTTCAACACACGACCTGAGTGTTCCCCACATCGCGGTGGAATTTTGTTATGACTTTCACCCTGACAATCCCGGATGAACTTTCCGGCGAACTGACCGCTAAGCTTGGCCCTCCAGGCCACGCGGCGTTAGAGGCGCTCGCGGCGGAGGCCTACGAGCAGAACGTGTTTTCTGTGGAGCAAGTGCGCCGAATGCTCGCCCTGCAATCCCGCTGGCAGGCGCAAGAAGTTTTGTCGCGCCACGGCGTCTGGCCCGGATTGGGTGCCGACGAAATTCTCGCCGACGCGGCTACCGCGGCGAACTTCCGTCCCGCCGGAGTGTGATCATCATCTCGGACACCTCGCCGTTGTCGGCCTTGGCCGAAATCGGTGAACTCGATTTGCTGCGCCGACTTTATGGCAAGGTTGTGATCCCCGGCACCGTCCGCCTCGAAGCGTGTCACGCACACGCGCCGAGTGGACTAGCTGACTCTTTGTTGGTCGCGGAATCCTGGCTCGTCGCCGTCCCCGATCCCCTTGTGTTGCTGCCGGAAGTCGCCGCGTTGGATGCCGGCGAAGCCGCAGCCATTTCGCTGGCTTGGAGCCACCGCGCCGCGGCGCTGCTGATCATTGATGAAAAGGCCGGGCGAAAACTCTGCGACTCGCTGGGACTGGCCAAGACCGGGACCGCCGGTATTCTGCTGGCCGCCGCTCGCGCCAAGCTCGTGGATTTTGAAACCGCGATTCAGCGGTTGCAGGCGACGTCATTCCGGCTGCATCCGAAAGTCCTGGCTGAATTGCGCGAGCGTCTGCGCTTATCAGCGCGGTGATCCATTGTCTCCCCTTCTCGCCGTCCCGCCCTCTCGATT
Organism: Verrucomicrobiota bacterium; assembly: GCA_043757645.1. Taxonomy (GTDB): domain Bacteria; phylum Verrucomicrobiota; class Verrucomicrobiia; order Limisphaerales; family BJHT01; genus BJHT01. The sequence goes on along the minus strand of JAYVOY010000283.1, from coordinate 3,136 downwards.
TGCTTTTCCAGCCGTCACCAAAAACCCCTCGGAAATCACGCCGCCCGCGCCCGCAAAAGTGATTTTGCTTCCGCCCCCTCTGGTTCTAATTCATTTTCACCGCATGGGCACAAGACGGGAGGCGCGGGAACGCGCCGTACAATTTTTGTTTCAGCACGACCTGAACCCCCCCGAACACCTGGACGAGGACTTGAACTCTTTCTGGAGTTCGCAGCGGGCCGACGTGATCGCGGAGGAAAAGGGTCCGGCGCGCTGGAACGAGCCGGGCGCCGCTGTGGAAACACCGCCGACCGCGGAAGAGGCGGAGGTGCGCCTCTTCGCCGATCCGTTGATTCGCGGCACGGTCGAGCATCGCGACGCAATTGACGAACACATCGTCGCCCGCGCCAAGAACTGGGACCTCAAACGCATGGCGGTCGTCGATCGCAACATCATTCGCCTCGCCGTTTACGAGATGCTTTATCGCGACGACATCCCGCCCGTCGTGAGCATCAACGAGGCCGTGGACATCGCGAAAAAATTCTCGACCGAGGACAGCGGCAAGTTCGTCAACGGCATCCTCGACAAAATCAAAGCCCAGTTGATGCGCCCGGCGCGCATCGTGAAATAATCGCGCGGGGGAAATCAAAAATGTTCGCCGACCTGCACCTGCACACGCACTTCTCCGACGGCACGTATTCGCCGGAGGAGTTGGTCGGCCACGGGGTGCGCCACAATCTCAAGGGCATGGCGCTCACCGATCACGACACGGTCGCGGGCTGCGCGCGGATGGCCGTCGCGTGCGCCGCGGCGGGGATCGAGTTCGTGCCCGCCAGCGAACTCACCGCCGAGATCGACGACACGGAACTCCACATTCTCGGCTATTTCCTCGACACGTCGCACCCGCGGTTGCTCAGCGAATTGGCGAAATTCCAACTGATCCGCCAGAACCGTATTCGTGAAATGGTCGCGCGCCTCAACAAACTCGGCATTCCCCTCCAAGCCGAAACGGTTTTCGCCATCGCGAATTGCCAGGCGCCGGGGCGTCCGCACGTCGGTCGCGCGCTCGTACAGGCGGGGCATTGCAAAACGCTCGACGAATCCTTCGACCGCTTCCTCAAGCGCAATCGTCCCGCGTGGGTGCCCAAGGCAAAAATTTCCGCGCATGACGCGATCGCGCTGATTCACGAGGCCGGCGGCCTCGCGGTGATGGCGCATCCGGGACTGAATCGCAGCGACGACATTATTCCCGAACTCGTCGCGGCGGGCATGGATGGCATCGAGTGTTTTCACACCAAACATTCCACCGCGACCTCCGAGCATTATTTGATGATCGCCGACCAGCATCATCTGCTCGTCACGGGCGGCTCCGATTGCCACGGGATGAACAAGGGCAAACCGCTGATTGGCGGCGTGAAAATTCCCTACGCGTACTTGGAACGCCTCAAGGCCCGCGCCCTCGAACGCCGCGCCCAGCGCGACGCGCGCGCCAACGCCGCCTAAAATTTTCCCATGGGACTGTTCGAGAAATTCAAAGCCGGCCTCCAAAAAACCCAGGCCAAACTCGTCCACGAAATCAAGCGCATCATCAGCGGCTCGCCGAAGCTCGATGCGACCACTCTCGAAGCACTCGAACACGCGCTCCTGGGCGCCGATCTCGGCCTCGCGATGACGCACCAGATCACGGCGGCGGTGCGTCACGCCTACGAAACGCAGGGCGGCGCGAACCTCGATGTTTTCGCGATTGCGCGCCGCGAAATCACCGCGAGTTTTCCCGCGACGAACGCCGGCCTGCAGCGACAGGCGCAGGGCTTGACCGTGATTTCCGTCGTCGGCGTGAACGGCACGGGCAAGACGACCACGTGCGCCAAGCTCGCGCATTTGCTCCAGTTGCGCGGCGAGACCGTCGTCGTCGCGGCGTGCGACACGTTCCGCGCCGCGGCCGTCGAGCAAATCAAACTCTGGGGCCAGCGCCTCCAATTCGAGGTCATCGCCGGCGCGTATCACGCCGATCCCGCCGCCGTCGCGCACGACGCCATCACCGCCGCCACCGCGCGCAAATCCGCGTATCTATTGCTCGATACCGCGGGTCGCCTGCACACGAAGCATAACTTGATGACCGAGTTGCAAAAAATTCACCGCGTCATCGGCAAGCAATGCGCCGGGGCGCCGCATGAGGTTCTCCTCGTGCTCGACGGCAGCACCGGCATGAATGCGATGAATCAGGCGCGCGAATTTCACAAAACCGCGCCGCTCACGGGCCTCATCGTCACCAAGCTCGACGGCACCAGCAAAGGCGGCATGGTCGTCGCGATTCAGAAGGAACTCGGGCTGCCCGTGAAATTCATCGGCCTTGGCGAACAGCCTGACGATCTGCAACCGTTCGTTCCGCAGCAATTTGCCGAGGCACTTTTTGCCGATAGATAAGTGGTTATGAAAAAAAACTGCGCCCTCCTCACCGCGACCCTCGCCGTCGTTTTCTTCGCGGCCGGTTGCTCCAGCCCCCGCTACGCCAACTCGCGCGCCACCAGTTCGACTTGTTCCAACGGCAAGAGCGCGTGCGGCGGCTACACGCGCGTGACCAGCCGCTGAGTCGGCTGCGGTCGCTGTTATGAGCCGCGCCACCACCGACGACGCTCGCTGGATGCGCCGCGCGTTGCGGCTCGCCAAGTTCGGCTTCGGCCGCACCTCCCCGAATCCGCTCGTCGGTGCGGTTCTCGTTCAAGGCGGCCAAAAGATCGGCGCGGGCTGGCACCACGGTCCCGGCAAGTGGCACGCGGAAATCGAGGCGCTGGTAGATGCCGACACCAACGAGTTCTCCCCGCGCGGCGCGACGCTTTACGTCACGCTTGAACCGTGCTGCACGCACGGACGCACGCCGCCCTGCACGGACGCGCTCATCGAGGCGGGCGTGAGCCGCGTGGTCGTCGGCGCAATCGACCCCAATCCGGCCCACGCGGGCCGCGGTTTGCAACTGCTGCGCGACGCGGGCATCGCGGTGATCGACGGCGTGCTCGCCGACGAGTGCGGCGCGCTCAACGCAGCCTTCAATCACTGGATCGTTCACCGCACCCCCTTCGTCACCGTCAAGGCCGCGATGACGCTCGATGGCAAGATCGCCACCGCCAGCGGCGATTCCAAATGGATCACGAGCGAA
>JAYVOY010000282.1:0-6036 GCA_043757645.1 Verrucomicrobiota bacterium | reverse complement strand
TCATCATGTGGCTCGACGAGAAGCAACTCACGCAGGGCAGTTGGCGCTACATCCTGCCCGTGATCCTGATTTTCCTGTCGTTCATGATGGTGAGCGAGGTGAAGTATCCGTCGTTCAAGAAGATCGATTGGCGCACCAAACGCCCGTTCGTAAAGGTCGTCGTCATCATTCTCGTCATCGGCTTTTTCCTCATCCTCTGGAAAAAAGTCATCCCCGTCGCGGCCCCGGTGATCTTCACGATCTATCTCCTCTATGGTTTCATCCGCCCGCGCATTTCCCGCAAAATGCGCGACGAAATCGAACAGGAGGAAGACGAGCCGGATGAACCCGGCGAACGCAATGCCTGATGGAGTTCTTTGATCATCACCCGTTGATTGAAGCCTCGGTTACCGGCGTGGTCGCCGGAATCCTGGTGTCCATCCTGCCGGGGCCGATCAACATCTCCGTCATTCACGAGGGCGCCTCGCGCGGATTTCTGCGGGCGTTGATGATTGGGTTGGGCGCGGTGGCGATGGAGACCATTTATTGCGCCGTTGGTTTCGCCAGCTTCTCCAGCCTCTTCCAAGCGCGCATCCTCCACGCCGCGATCGAGTTGATCAGCTTCATCCTAGTGCTCTTCCTCGGCTTGAAATATCTGATCGCGCCGAAGCTGGCGAAGACCTCGCAAAGTGCCGACAAGATCGAGCATCGTCTGCACCCGCACACCGCGTTCATGATCGGTTTCGTCCGCGTGCTGGGCAATCCGAGCGTGCTCTTCGTCTGGATCACGCTCTCCGCCACGTTCACCGCGCACGGCTGGGTCGATCCCGATTGGACCAGCAAATCGCTCTGCATCGGCGGCGTCACCATTGGCGCGGCGCTGTGGTTTGCGGTCCTGAGTTACAGCGTGTCCCTCGGCCACCAGAAGCTCACGGACCGCGTGCTGCTGCGCCTCTCGCACGTGTGCGGCGCGCTGCTGCTGGTGATGGCGCTGATCATCGGCGCGCGGTTGGTGAAGGTGCTGGCGAATCCCGAAGCGCGGCAAACCCCGGCGCGGACGCGGTGAAAACGAATTTCACCCCAAAACCTCGTCCGAAAAATTTTCTTCGCCGACCGCCGGATTCCATGCAAAGAAATTTCCGCTCATGAAAAATCTTTCCTTCCTGTGGCTCGCAGTTGCTCTCGCCGCCGCTGGTTGTTCGAACCTGAAAATCCCCTCGCCCGTCCCCGAGATCGCGCCCACCGAAGGCCCGTGGCCCGGCCCGCGCGCCGATGGCTCCGTGCTGCTGCCCAACGGCTGGTCGCTGCGCCCCGTTGGTCGCCAGGTGAAACTCGCCGACTTCCCCGTGAACGTCGCCGTGCATCCCGGCGGCAAGTTCGCCGCCGCCCTGCACGCGGGCCACAGCAAACACGAGATCATCATCGTGGACGTGCTCACCGCCACGATCACCTCGCGCACGCCGCTCGAGGAAACGTTTTACGGCCTCGAATTCTCGCGCGACGGACGCACGCTTTTCGCCAGCGGCGCGGGCACGGAATCGCTGTTCAGTTTCACCTTTGCCGACGGAAAATTGACCGCGCCGAAAACCATCCCACTCCGCAACGCCAAGGAACGCGCCGTGCCCGCGGGCCTCGCGCTCGCCTCCGACGCGCGGCGCATTTACGTCGCCAACGTCTGGGGCCATCGCGTTTCCATCGTGGACCTCACGCGCGAAAAACCCGTGCAGGACATTCTCCTCGGCGGCACCAACGCCCTCGCCCAAGCCGTCGCCGGCCCCGCGGACTTCGACACCTTCGCCGCCACCAAACGCGCGGTCGCCAACGAATCCGCCGCCACGCGCTCCAACGACCCCTTCCCCTACGCCTGCCGCCTCGATGAGAAACGCCAGCGCCTCTACGTCAGCCTCTGGGCGCAGGCCGCCGTCGCCGTCATCGATCTGCGCGACAACAAAATCATCGCGCGCCTGCCCACCGAGGAGCATCCGTGCGAAATGCTCCTGAACCGCTCCGCCACGCGCCTCTTCGTCGCCAACGCCGCGCGCAACACCGTCACCATTTTCGACACCGAGAACAACCGCACCCTCGAGACCCTTTCCTCCAGCCTTTATCCCGACGCCCGCCCCGGCTCGACGCCAAACAGCCTCGCCCTCGCGCCTGACGAGGAAACGCTCTTCGTCGCCAACGCGGACAACAACAACGTCGCCGTCTTCGATGTCGCCACGCCCGGCAAATCCCGCCCGCTCGGCTTCATTCCCGTCGGTTGGTACCCGACTTCCGTCCGCGTGACGCCCGACGGAAAAAATCTCCTCGTCGCCAACGGCAAGGGCCTCGTCTCCAAAGCGAATCCGAAAAAGGAATACATCGGCAGCCTCATGACCGGCAGCCTCAGCGTGATTCCCATCGACCGCCGCTCGCGCTTCGAATCGCAGCTCGCCTATTACACCGCGCTCGCCTACCGCTGTTCGCCGCTGAAAAAAGACGACGCCGTGAACGCCACCCCGAGCGCGGGAAACCCCATCCCCACACGCGTCGGCGCGGCCAGCCCGATCAAGTACTGCTTCTACGTCATCAAGGAAAACCGCACCTACGATCAAGTCCTCGGCGACCTGCCCCAGGGCAACGGCGACCCGAAACTCTGCCTCTTCCCCGAGCGCGTGACGCCCAATCATCACCAGCTCGCGCGCGAGTTCGTGCTGCTCGACAACTTCTACGTCGAGAGCGAAGTCAGCGCCGACGGCCACGAGTGGACCATGGGCGCCTACGCGACGGACTTTGTGGAGAAATTCTGGCCGCTCAGTTACGGCCACAACAAAAAGCACAGCAAATATCCCTACCCCGCCGAAGGCTCCTTCCCCATCGCCGAACCCGCCGGCGGCTACCTCTGGGACCGCGCCAAGGCCGCGGGCGTGAGCTACCGCAGCTACGGCGAATTCGTCGCGAACCCCAAGAAACTCGGCGACCCCGGCCGCGCGAAAGTCCCCGGACTCAACGGCGCGTTCGACCCGTATTACCGCAGCTTCGACATGGATTACCCCGACGTGAAACGCATCGAGCGTTTCATCAGCGAACTCAAACGCTTCGAGCAGGAGGGCGACATGCCGCGCCTGCAAATCATCCGCCTCCCCAACGACCACACGCACGGCGCGACCGCCGGCAAACTCACGCCCACCGCGTGCGTCGCCGACAACGACCTCGCCTTCGGGCAATTCGTCGAGGCCGTCTCACGCTCGAAATTCTGGCCGCAGACCGCCATCTTCGTCGTCGAGGACGACGCGCAAAACGGCCCCGACCACGTCGATGCCCACCGCACCATCGCCTTCGTCATCAGCCCCCACACCAAGCGCCGCGTCGTCGATTCCACGCTCTACTCGACCAGCAGCATGTTGCGCTCGATGGAGTTGATCCTCGGCCTCGCGCCCATGACGCAGTTCGATTCCGCGGCCACGCCGATGTTCCACTCCTTCAGTACCACGCCCGATTTCACGCCCTACCAACACCTGCCCGCCAACGTCGATTTGAACGAGCGAAACAAGAAACTCGCGTGGGGCGGCGACCTCAGTGAAAAAATGAACTTCGCCAAAGAAGACGCCGCGGACGACCTCCTCCTCAACGAAATCATCTGGCGCAACGTCCGCGGCGCGGACCAACCCATGCCCGCGCCGGTGCGCGCCGCGTTCGTCTTCACCCACCCGAAAGACGATGACGACGATTGAGTTCGGATTCTGAATTCGGACTCGCAAGGACTCTGCTGAAGCTCACGCGGACTCGCGGCGCAAGGAACACGCCGGGGAACGACGTAAAGAATCGCCATTCGTTTCCCGCCGGAATAGCCTCCCGTTGTCAAACGCATGAAACCCCTCAGTGACGCAGAACTTGAAGCCCTCTTGAACGACGTGGAATCCGACCGCGCGGAACGGAAGGAATCCTGGAGCGGTGATGCCCCGGAAAAATGTTGCCAGGCCATTTGCGCGTTCGCCAACGACCTGCCGAACCACCAGCAACCCGGTGTTCTTTTCGTCGGTGCCAAAGACAACGGCGAGCCGTCCGGTCTCAGCCTCACCGACCAATTGCTGCTGACGCTCGCCGACACGAAATCCAACGGGAACATCGTCCCACCGCCAACGCTCACCGTCGAAAAACGCACGCTCAACGGCGCCCAGATGGCTGTCGTCACCGTGTGGCCCGCCGATGCGCCACCCGTGCAATACCGCGGGCGCATCTGGATTCGGACCGGTCCCCGCCGCGGCCTCGCCTCGCGACAAGATGAGCGAATCCTCAACGAGAAGCGCCGCTTCCGCGACCGCCACTTCGACATTTGCCCAGTGACTGCCTGTCCGTTGGAGGAGCTTAACCGGCTGGTCTTCGAGCAAGAATACCTGCCGCGCGCCGTCGCCGCCGATGTCCTCGCCGCCAACGAGCGGACCTGCGAGGAACGCCTCGCCTCCCTGGGAATGATCGTTTCCATCGAAGACCGGACACCCACAGTCGTCGGCGTGCTGACCCTGGGAAAATCGCCGCGCTCGTGGCTGTCGTGCGCCTACATCCAATTTCTTCGCGTCTGCGGCACCGAATGGGGCGACCCCGTGGCCGACGAATTGGAGTTGGATGGGACAGTCGATCTGATGCTTCGGCGGCTGGACGACAAGCTCAAGGCGCACCTCACCGTCGCCGTCGATTTCACCTCCGGCAGCACGACCGAAATTCGGAGCAGTCCGTACCCGTTGGTCGCTCTTCAGCAGTTGGCGAGAAACGCGGTGATGCACCGAACCTACGAGGGCACGAATGCCCCGGTGCGCGTGTACTGGTTCGATGACCGGATTGAAATCCACAATCCCGGCGGCCCGTTCGGCACCGTCAACGCGGAGAACTTCGGCCAACCGGGCAAAAGCGATTACCGCAACCCGAACCTCGCCACGGTGATGAAACACCTCGGGTTCGCGCAGCGTTTCGGTTTTGGGATCGCCGACGCCCGGAAGGCGCTGCGCGAAAACGGAAACCCGCCGCCCGAATTCCAAGTCGAACCCACGACCGTGCTGGTCACACTTCGCAAAGCGCCATGAGCGTCCCAGTCCTCACCTTCTTCAACCACAAGGGCGACGTCGGGAAAACGTCGCTCGTCTATCATCTCGCCTGGATGTTTTCAGAGATGGGCAAACGCGTGGTCGCGGTTGATCTCGATCCCCAGGCCAATCTCACCTCTGCATTCCTGCCGGAGGAAATCCTCGAAGAACTCTGGGACTCCGCCGACCAACCTCAAAAGGGAACCACCCTCTTTCAATGCGTGAAACCCCTCACTGAGGTCGGCGACATTCTCGAACCGGTCACCAAGCGCATCTCAGAAGGCCTCCATTTGGTGCCTGGTGATCTTGGCCTCGCGGGATTCGAAGACCACCTTTCGCAAGAATGGCCAAGCAGCATGGGCTCCGGCACGCTCTACCGCCCGTTTCGTATCCTGACTGCGTTCTGGCAAATCGCCCAGCTAGCTGCCAAAGCCCATGCGGCAGACCTCATCCTGGCTGATGTCGGCCCCAACCTTGGAGCGATTAATCGCTCGGTACTGATTGGCTCCAATCACGTGGTCATCCCCTTGGCCGCAGATCTTTTTTCGCTTCAGGGCCTCAGCAACCTCGGTCCGACCCTGCGGGCTTGGCGAGCCGATTGGAGCAAACGATTGGCGAACTGGCCCGCTGCCGCGTTCGCCCTCCCACCGGGCGAGATGAAACCGGTCGGCTACATCGTCCAGCAGCACAGCGAGCGGCTTTCCCGTCCGGTCAAGGCTTACAACAAATGGGCCGCCCGAATTCCCACCCTCTACCGTGAAAAGGTTCTGAACGAGCCCTCCAAAAATCCTGTCCCCTTGATCGAAACAGACCCTCATTGCCTCGCGCGCCTCAAGCACTACCGCAGTCTGATTCCGATGGCCCAGGAGGTCCGCAAGCCCATCTTTCACCTCACGGCGGCCGACGGCGCGATCGGCAATCACTCCTACGCAGTCGCCGAATCCAGCAAGCACTTCCGCACACTTGCGGAAACCATCCTCCGCCAGATTCAACTTCT
>JAYVOY010000281.1:0-6098 GCA_043757645.1 Verrucomicrobiota bacterium | reverse complement strand
CCCGCGCCTTCCCCCTTTCAAACTTCACGCCTCCTACTTCATACTCGGCCCGTGACCATTCTCGACACCATCGTCGCCCAGAAACACCGCGAAGTCGCCGCGCTGCCCGCGCGGCTGCTGGCCGCGGGCGATTTGCGCGACGCCCTGCTCGAACGCGATGAGCCGCGCGACTTCCTCGCGGCGTTGCGCCGCGCGCCGAACCTCGCGCTGATCGCCGAGGTGAAGAAAGCCTCGCCGAGCGCGGGGATCATTCGCGCGGATTTTGATCCGGTGCGAATTGCGCTCGACTACGAGCGCGCGGGGGCGAGTTGCCTCTCGGTGCTCACGGATGAAAAGTTTTTCCAAGGCTCGCTGGATTATCTCCGGCAAATCCGCGCGGCGGTGAAGCTGCCGCTGCTGCGCAAGGATTTCATCATCGACGAGCGCCAGATTCTGGAGGCCATCGAATGGGGCGCGGACGCGATTCTCCTGATCGTTGCGATTCTCACCGACGAGCAGCTCCGCCATTTTCACACGCTGGCCCGCGCGGCGGGATTGACCGCGCTGGTCGAGGTTCACGACGACGACGAACTCGACCGCGCGCTCGCCGCCGGGGCCGAACTCATCGGCGTGAACAACCGCAATCTAAAAACTTTCAGCGTCGATCTCGGCACCACCGAGCGCCTTGCCGCGCGGCTCGCGGAACCGCTGCGCACCGGCGCAAAACTCCTCGTGGCCGAGAGCGGTATTCATACTGCCGCCGAGGTCCAGCGCCTCGCGCGCTGTGGCGCGCGCGCGATTCTCGTCGGCGAATCGTTGATGCGGCACGCGGACATTCCCGCCAAAGTCCGCGAACTACTCGGGACCGTTCCGTAACGCCAACCCACCCACGTTATGCTCAAGCCGCTCCGCTTGCTTCTGATCGAGGATTCCAAAATGGACGCGCTGCTCATGACGACGTGGCTCGAGCGCGGCGGCTTCCAGCTCCAAACCAAGCGCGTCCTGAACGCCAGCGAATTTCTCCAAGCGCTCGCGTCCGAAGCGTGGGACGTCGTGATTTCTGATTACAATCTCCCCACGTTCAACGCGCTCGACGCGCTCCGACTCTTTCAATCCAAGAATCTCGACCTCCCCTTCATCATCGTCTCCGGCGGCATCGGCGAGGAAACCGCCGTCGCCGCAATGCGCGCGGGCGCGCACGATTACGTGATGAAGGACAACCTCCACCGGCTCGCCCCCGCGGTGGAACGCGAACTCCGCGAGACCGAAGTCCGCAAAGCGCGCCGCCACGCCGAATTCGCGCTGCGCGAAAGTGAGGAGCGTTATCGCGCCCTCTGGGAAACCGCGACGGACGCGGTGCTCTTGCTCGATGAAGCGGGCGTCATTCGCTTTGCCAACCCCGCCGCTTCGCAGGTCTTCGGCCTCGCCACCGCACAAACCATTGGCCGCACCTTCGCCGACTTGTTTCCCGCGCGCCTCGCCGCGGACCTGCGCCGCATCGTGGCCGGCGCGTCCGCGAGTGTTCCCGGCACCCGCCCGCCGCTCACCGAGAGCATTTGTCTCCGCCACGACACGCAGGAATTTCCCGTCGAACTCGTCGTCAACCGCCTCCCGCTCCCCGGCCGCAACTGGCTCGTCGCGTTCATCCGCGACATCATGGAACTCCAGCGCGCCAAGGAACAATTGCGCGAGAACGAGGAACAATTCCGCGTGGCCCGCGACATCCAGCAGCGCCTCTTTCCGAAGGCCGCGCCGCAGCTTCCGGGCTTCGAGATCGCGGGCTTCTCGCTGCCCGCCGACGCGATTGGCGGCGATTATTTTGACTACATTCCGCTGCTGCGCGGCCGCTGGGGATTCGTCGTCGCCGACGTGACGGGCCACGGCATCGGCCCGTCGCTGCTGATGGCGGAAACGCGCGCGTGCCTGCGGGTGCTCGCGCAAACGCACGAGGACGCGGGCGACATTCTCAACCAGGCCAACCGCATGCTCTCCGGCGACGTCGGCGAGGAACGCTTCGTCACGCTGCTGCTCGCGAGCATCGATCCCGTCGCGAAAACGCTGAACCACGCAAACGCCGGCCATCCCGCCGCGATTCTCTTCGACCGCGACGGGGTGAGCAAAGCCACGCTCAAACGCTCCGGCCCGCCGCTCGGGGTCCGCTCCGGCTCCAACTACGCGACGGCCGCGGAAATCCCCCTCGTGTCCGGCGATCTGCTCCTGCTGATGACGGACGGGATTGAAGAGGCGATGTCGCCCGCCGAGGAACTTTTCGGCACCGAGCGCGCCGCCGAAATCATCCGCGCCCACCGCGATCAATCCGCCGCGGAAATCATCGCGGCCCTCGCGCTGGCCGTCCGCGAGTTCTCGCGCAATTCGCCGCAGCTCGACGATCTCACGGCCCTTGTGATCAAGGTCCAATGAACCCGACCGCCGGCCGACGCGCGTCCTGCGTTTCCACCCAGCGCACCGCGTACAGGAGCACTTCCGACACGGCCTGGAGGTCCAGCTTTTCTTTGATGTTGCCGCGATGCGCGGCCACGGTTTTCGGACTGAGATTAAGCTGGGCGGCAATGCGTCCGGTGGTGGCGCCCTGGCCGATGAGGCGGAAGACCTCGAACTCGCGGTCCGACAGTTTCTCCAGCGGTGATTGGGTGAGCCGCGGCTTCCGCCCGGTCAGCGCGTCCAGAAAATGTTTGGACATTTTTTTGCTCACGTAAATCTGCCCGCTCAAAACGCGCCGGATGGCGCCCAGCAGTTTTTCGCCGCCCGCGTCCTTCATGAGATAACCCAGCGCGCCCGCCCGCAGCGCGCGTTCGGCGTAAATGCCCTCGTCGTGCATCGAGAACACGAGGATGGGCAGGCCGGGATGCGGGGCCAGCACGTCCTTGATGAATTCCAAGCCGCTGCGACCGGGCATATTCAGGTCCAGGAGCAGGAGGTCGGGCACGATTTTGTCCAGCAGCGTGAGCACCTCCGCCGGGCTGCCGACCGCGGCGCAAATCTCCAAGTCGGGCGCCTTGCGGATGATTTCGCACAGGCCGTCGCGCATCAGGGGATGATCGTCCACGACCAGAATCCGTTTGCGCGCCAAGCGCGCGCCGCCGTGTTTTTTCGCGCGCGGGGATTTTGCGGGAAGTCGTTTTTCACTCATGATTTTTTTCCGATGGAACAGGGGGTTCGCGCACCCTGGTTCGCGCCGGACGCTGGCAAACCGCGCCCGTTGTCGGCCACGCTTAACCGTCGGCGTCCGCCGTCGCGGCACTCTCGCAAATTCCCAGCACTTTTTCACCCCAACGTCCCACCGGCTGAAGCCGGGACTCCGTACCGCAAATGCTCCGAAACCAACGGCGCGTCGTTGATTTTTCGCGCGGCCGAATTCCCCGCTCACTTCACGCGGAACAGCCGCAGTGAATCGGCGTCAAACCACACCTCGCCCTTGCTGCCGCGCAGTTCGCAGACGAGGTCCACGTCCTGCGGGCCGGAGGGGACTTCAAATTCGAACGCGAGTTTTTCCCAGCCGCTGTTGCCCGTGAGTTGGTTTTTTCGTGGGCCGGTGTTGCCGGAAATTCGCAGGCCCGCCCCCTGCCCTTTCGGATCGGCCGCGCCCGCGGGCACGTCTTTCACTTTCGCCACGCTCTCGAATCGATAGCGGCCCGTTTCCAGCGGCAGCCGCGAGCGCCACGAGCTGCCGCCTTCGCCCGCAGTTTTGAGCCACAGCGTTTTCTTGCCGTCAAACGCCACCGCGTCCTGCGAGCCGCCGCCGTTGCCGGGTTCCTTGCGCCAATCGGTGAGGCGCGCGCCGTCGGCGGGGAATTTCAGCGGTTGCGGCGGCGGCTGGCCGAGCAGCCGCGCGAGCGACTCGCGCGATTCATGAGGCGGCTCTTCAGGCTGGCGGAATTGTTCTCGAAATCGCGCGCGAGGTTCGGGTTGTACGCCTTGAGCTGCGGCAACGCGCGTTGCACGACTTGGTGAATGCGATTCGTGAGCACCGCGATTTGGAAATGATTCGTGAACATTTGTCCGAACCGCTGCCGATACTCCGCGCGCAGTTCCGGCGTCTTCATCACGGCCTGCGCGACGAGGCCGTTGACGCCGGGTTCGATGGCGACGTTGGGATCCCCGAGCATCTGGTCCATGTCGTGCGGGAAGAACAGCATGCGGTCGTTGTCGCGGTTGTGGTAAACGCGGTAATTGTGCCGCGCGAACGTGTAGCCGTCCCAGTGAACGAGCATGATCTCGCCCGCCATGAACGTGAGGAAGCGGTCGATGTCCAGCGTCTGGCGCAGGCCCGCGAGGCGGCGCGCGGGATCGGGTTCGCTGGCCGCGGCGGCGAGGGCTTTGAGGTCCGCGCGGGTGAGCGGTTCGGCGCCGTGCATGCGTTCCAAGTTGTCCGAGACATCGCCGCCGCCGGACTGGCCGTAGAGCGAGCCGTGGGGATTTTTGAAGTGCCGCGCGAGAAAGGTTTTGTCCATCGACTCGAGCAGCACGTACAGCCCGAGCTTGCGCCCATTCAACTCGACCAGCGCGTGCGTCACCCGGCCCGCGGGGAGTCCGGCGGCGCGGAAAATCTCGCCGCAGGTTTGCTCGCTGAGATACGTGCCATCCTGCGCGCCGTTGTTGAGGTGCAGCTTTTTCAGCCCGTGAAAAAGATCGGAGGCCTCGAGCGTGCCGAAGTTCAGCGTGAATCCGGGCTTGTCATCCAAGCCGCGAAAACTGCCCGCCGATCCCTTCAAGTGCAGGCCGACATCCGTGTACACCTTGTCGCCCTCGCGCAGCGTCGCAGCCACGTAGGCGCGATGGTTTTTGCGCAGCGACGCGAGGCCCGCCTCGGGCACCTCGAAGCGCAACAGCACGACGCCGTTCGTCGTGAAGAACGCGTCCGTGCTGGCGTTGTCTTGTTTCTTGTCGCGCGGCACGAGCTTCGCGTGCGCGGCGGTGAGGTTGAGAAAGATTCCGAGGAGAAAAACCGCGGCGAGAAATCGGCGGGCGCAGCCGGTGGAGCGCCGAACTCCAGTTCGGCGCGGTTCGGTGGCGGCAACGCGCCAATCTGGAGACCGGCGCTCCACTTCCGCGCGGACCACTTGTCCGCCACCGTCCATTTTCCCGCCGGCTGGAAATCGTGAACGCCCCACCGTTTTCGCCGCAGTCATAGCGTGATTCATCCGCGATATAAATTGTGCGCGAGCAACAATGCAGCTCACTGCGCGGGCTTCTTCAACTCCTCGGTGAGAAACGCCACGCGGCGCGTGAGGTTGTCGCGCAGTTGCGCGACGGCGGCGTCAAACGCCTTCGTCTCGTTCGGATCCCGCGCGGCGGCGGGGCGAATCTTGGCGGCCAGTTCCGCGATGCGCGCGTGCAGCGTCTCGGGCTTGAACGCGGTCCCGAGCAGCTTGGTCATGCGCTCGCGATAGAGCCGGCGGCCCTCGGGGGATTCGAGCACGGCGCGCGCGACGAGGCCCTTGCACTCGGGCAGCAACGGCGCGTTGGCGCGGCCGAAAAGTTCATCCATCGACTCCGGCATGAACACCAGCCGCGTGCTGACGGGGTCGTTGTAGATGCGGTAATTGTTGCGCCCGATCACGTAGCCGTTGCGATGCCACGCGAACACTTCGGCGGCAAGAAACGAGAGGAAGCGTTCCGTGTCCAGCACGGTGCCGAGCCTCTTGAGGCGTTGATTCAAATCGCCCTCGCGCGCCGCGTTCACGAGGGCCTTGAGGTCGGCCTGGTCTTTCGGCGATTTGCCGGAATCCAAATGCAGCGTCTCGGTGATGTCGGCGGATTTGCCCTCGTAAAAATTCCCCTTCGTCTTCTTGAAATAGTCCGAGAGGAAATCGCGGTTCGGCGTCTGCGCCAAAATGTAGAGGCCGAGATCGCGGCCGTTCAAATCCACGCGCGCAAACGTCACGCGCGCCGCGGGCACACCCGCCGCGCGGAACACTTCGCCGCCGATGGCCTCGGATAGAAACGTGGAATCCGAAATCGCGTTGTTCAACGCGAGCTTCTCGTGCCCGTGAAACAGTTGGCCCGATTCGAACTCGTCAAACTTGATCGTCAGGCTGGGTTTGCGATCGAGCAATTGTACGGCGGCCGCGCCCTTGAGGCGGATGCCGACATTCGCG
>JAYVOY010000280.1:0-6130 GCA_043757645.1 Verrucomicrobiota bacterium | reverse complement strand
CGGGGCGTAAAGCCCCTCCTACATCCGGGCCAATTTTCTGAAATATAAAACCGCCGCCTACCCCGCCGCCCGGAGCCTCACGATCAGGTCCTTGGATTGCACGGTGTCGCCGACGGCGGCGTGGACCTCGGCAATGATGCCGTCGGCATTGGCATACACCGTCGTCTGCATTTTCATCGCCTCCATCATGAAGAGCCGGTCGCCCTTCGCGACCTTGGCGCCGACGGAGGCTGACATCACCACGATCAAACCCGGAATCGGCGCAGGGATCTGCAGGGGGTCGGCCAGGTCCACCTTGGCCCGCGCCTTGGTTTTCGGGGCCACGCTCTTGTCGAGGACGAACGCCTCGCGCGTGATGCCGTTCAATTCGTAGGTGATCGTGCACCGGCCCTCCTTGTCGGCCGCGGCCACGCCCACCAGGCGGATGATAAGCACCTTACCCTCCTCGATCTCAACGGAGATTTCCTCGCCGGGTTTCAACCCATAGAAAAACGCCGAGGTCGGCAGCACGCTCACGTCACCAAACTCGCGCTGGTGCTTCGCGAAGTCCGCAAACACCGCCGGATACATCAGGTGCGAGTAAAGTTCATCATCAGTCGGCTGGCGTTTCAGTTTTTCGCCCAACTCAGTCCGGAGTTTCACCATTTCCGTCTCGTCGGCCTTGGCCGGACCTTTCTTCTGGATTCTGGATTCTAATTTCTTCTTTGCTCCGTGGTATTTCGCCTTGGCTTCCTTGAAACGCTGGTCGCCGAGCACGGCCCGCCACATCGGCGCGGGCCAGCCGCCCTCGGGCCAGCCGAGGCCCCCCATCAGCATGTCGATCACGCTCTCGGGGAACGGCGTCGTGCCGGGCTCAAGGTTGACGACATCCGCCGGCTTGATGCCGCGGGAAAACAGGAAGAGGGCGAGGTCGCCCACGACCTTCGACGACGGCGTGACCTTCACGATGTCGCCGAAGAGCTGCTTCACCTCGGCGTAGGTGCGCGCGATCTCGGGCCAGCGATGCGAAACGCCCATGCTGGCGGCCTGTTCCTTGAGGTTCGTGTATTGGCCACCGGGCATTTCGTGCAGAAAAACTTCCGCGCTGCCGGTCTTCGGCGCGGTGTCGAACGGCGCGTAAAATTCGCGGACCTTTTCCCAGTAATCGGAAAATTCGTTGAGCGCGTCGAGGTCGAGCTTGGTGTCGCGCGGCGTGTGCTGAAGCGCGGCGACGATCGAGTTGAGATTCGGCTGCGAGGTGCTGCCGGACATCGCGGCGAGGGCGAGGTCCACGACATCCACGCCGGCCTCGCTCGCCTGCAGGACGCTGGCGGAATTGATGCCGCTGGTGTCGTGCGTGTGGAAGTGAATGGGAATGCCGACCGCGTCCTTGAGCGCCTTGACGAGCTTGCGCGCGGCGAACGGGCGGCAGATGCCGGCCATGTCTTTGATCGCGAGAAAATGCGCGCCCATTTTTTCGAGTTCGCGCGCGAGCTGGACGTAATACGCGAGCGAAAATTTGTCGCGGCGGTCATCGAGGATGTTGCCGGTGTAGCAAATCGCGGCCTCGCAGATGCCGTGGGTTTGGTTCACCGATTCCATCGCGACCTTGAGGTTCGGCAGGTAGTTCAGCGAATCGAAGACGCGGAAAATATCCATGCCGGACGCGGCGGCGTGCTTCACGAAACCGGCGACGACGTTGTCCGGATAGTTCGAATAGCCGACGGCGTTCGAGCCGCGGAACAGCATTTGGAAACAGATGTTCGGAATCTTCGCGCGCAACTGGCGGAGGCGTTCCCACGGGTCTTCGTTGAGGAAACGCATCGCAGTGTCGAACGTCGCGCCGCCCCACATTTCGAGCGAGAAGAGGCCGTGCTTGGCGTCGCCGACGCGGTGCGCGAGGGCGTCGGCGCACGCGAGCATGTCGGCGCTGCGGACGCGCGTGGCCATGAGCGATTGATGCGCGTCGCGGAAGGTGGTGTCGGTGACGAGCAGGCGCTTCTGCTTCAGAGTCCATTCGGCAAAACCCTTCGCGCCGAGTTTCAGCAGGAGATCGCGCGTGCCGGCGGGCGGCGGCGTTTTCGGATCGTAGGCGACGGGTTTCGCGGGCGCGAAGGGCTTCTCGGGGCCGTAGCCTTTCGCGTGCGGATTGCCGTTGACGATGACGTTGCCGAGGAAGTTGAGGAGCTTGGTCGCGCGGTCGCGGCGCGCGTGGAATGAGAAGAGTTCCGGCGTCGTGTCGATGAGCGTCGTCGTGGCCTGGCCGCTTTGGAAATCGCGGTGACGAATGACGTTTTCCAGAAACGGAATGTTGGTCTTCACGCCGCGAATGCGGAACTCGGACAACGCGCGGTGCATCCGGTTCATCGCGATCTCGTAGGTCTGCGCGCTGGCGACGACCTTCACGAGCAGCGAGTCGTAGAACGGCGTGATGACCGCGCCGGCGTAGCCCATCCCGCCATCGAGCCGGATGCCGAAGCCGCCCGGCGAGCGGTAGGCGAGAATCTTGCCGTAGTCGGGCATGAACTTGTTCTCGGGATCCTCGGTGGTGACGCGGCATTGGATGGCGTAGCCGTTGCGCGCGATTTGATTTTGCACGGGCATTCCGACTTCCTTGCTGTGCAGCGCGTGGCCCTGGGCGATGAGGATTTGCGCGCGGACGAGATCAAGGCCGGTGATGACTTCCGTGACGGTGTGCTCGACCTGAATGCGCGGGTTCATCTCGATGAAGAACCATTGGTGGCGGTCGAGGTCGTAGAGGAATTCAATCGTGCCGGCGTTGTCGTATTTGATCTCGCGCGCGATGCGGACGGCGGCGTCGCAGAGTTCCTTGATGATGTTTTCCGGGAGTCCAAAACTGGGCGCGACCTCGACGACTTTTTGGTGGCGGCGTTGCACCGAGCAATCGCGCTCGTGGAGATGAATCACGTTGCCGTGTTGATCGCCGAGAATCTGCACCTCGATGTGCTTGGCGCGCGGGATGTACTTTTCGAGAAACACCGCGGCGTTGCCAAACGCGCGGCCCGCCTCGGCCTGCGCCTCGTCGAGCAGGCCGGAGAGGTCGGCCTCTTTTTTCACGACGCGCATCCCGCGGCCACCGCCGCCGAACGCGGCCTTGATGATGAGCGGGAAGCCGATGGCCTTGGCGGCCTTCAACGCGAGTTCGCGGTCGGCGATGGGTTCCTCGGTGCCGGGGAGCGTGGGGATTTTGATGCGTTCGGCGAGCGCGCGGGCGGCGGTTTTGTCGCCCATCATGTCGAGCAGTTCGGGACGCGGCCCGACGAACGTGATGCCCGCGGCGGCGCAGGCACGGGCGAAATTGGCGTTCTCGGAAAGAAACCCGTAGCCCGGATGAATGAGGTCAATGCCCTTTTCCTTGGCGGTGGCGACGATGCTCTCGATGTCGAGATACGCGGCGACGGGGCCTTTGCCCGCGCCGATGAGGTAGGCTTCGTCGGCCTTGAAACGGTGCATCCCGAAGCGGTCTTCCTGCGCGAAAATGGCGACGGTGCGAAGGCCGAGTTCGGTGGCCGCGCGGAAAATGCGGATGGCGATTTCGCTGCGATTGGCGGCGAGCAATTTGCCGGGCGCGCTGCTTTTGCGCGAATCGGAGGTGCTCAAATTGGCGGGCGCGACAGTGGGTGCGGAATGACTCATAAAGCGGGCGTGGTTATACGTGCGCCGCCGGGAATTGGTAAAGCTTTGGTTCGGTGAACGGGCGGAACGGGCGCGGTACGGAGTCCCGCCTTCAGGCGGCGGGGCGTCCCCACGCGCGGCGCGCGGGCGAGTTCGCGGCGTTTCCGCGACGGCGCACGCCTCGCCGCCTGAAGGCGGGACTCCGTACTGGGGGGGGGCGCGCCGGAGACATTCAGCCGCAACTATGCAATCGGCGGACCGCCGCCGTCCCGGCGGCTCCCGGCGTGGGAAAGTCCGAGGGGGGCAAATTGTCCGCGCGCTTTTGGTTCACTATTCAGTGAGCATTTTTGGCCGCGGAAAATCCGCGCGTTCGCCCCGTTTGGACGGTGTGAGCCGCCGAGACGGCGGCGGTCCGCCGCTTGCATCGTTGCGGATCAGGTCTTGCCACGCCCCGCCGATTTGGAAATCGGCGACACCGCAGACGGGGAAGTCTGCGGTACGTTCCGGGGCGTCCTCATCCACTTTTGGCAGCCTCCGAAGCGAACAGCGGGGTCGTGAACGGGCGGGCGCTTACCGCGCGGAAGCGGTTGGAGTCTCGTTACCTCGACTCCCACAAGGCGACAATTCACGGCTTGGTGGCAAATTTGAAGGCTCGGAAGTGCAGGCCGGAAACAGAGAGATCGATTTCCTCGAACCGGCGGGAGCGACGACCGAGGCGTTGGTGGGCGCTGGCGGTCAGGAGAATTTCGCCGGACTGCGCGAGGTCTTCGCCGAGCTTGGAGGCGAGGTTGACTTCGTCGCCGAAGACATCGTCGCGCGCGAGCAGCACGGGGCCGTGGCCGATGCCGATGGAGACGTGGATGCGGCGCGATTCGGGGGCGGAGAGGTTGTGGGTGGCGAAGTGCTCGTTGATGGCAAGCGCGGCGCGGAGGGCGGCGGGGACGGTGCGGAAAACCGCGAGGGCATTGTCGGCGACGAAATTCACGATGTCGCCACCAGCGGCGAGCACGCGCGCGCCGACGTTGCGGCGCATGAGGGAAATCAGGCCGAGGTGATGAATGATGCCGTGGCGCTGGACGGAAACGGAGAAGCCCGCCATGTCGAGGACGAGTACTGCGCGGTGCCGGCGGAAACGACGATTGATCTCGGCATCGCTGCGGCGCGCGGCGGCCGGAGCGGCATTGCGTTTCTCGAGGAGCCGGAACAGTTCCGCAATCGGCGGTTGGCGGTCGGAGGCGCGGCGTTTCGGCTTCATGGTGCGCGGGTGGCGGCGATGAGTTGGCGGGAGTTTCTGCCACGCATGCCGGCCGGAGGAAACAGGGAAATTGGGAGGCACGGGCTAGGCAGGCGCAAGCGGACACCCCGCCCGGAGCGTGGCTGTGTCGAAGAGCCGCCCCCTGCGCGTGCGCATTGCGGGAGGCGTTGGAATGATTCGGCGTCGCTCGACCGGCGGACGTGCTGCGGCTGATCCCGCTCGGCGCGGGACACAGCCGCGCTCCGGGCTGCGCTCCGCCGCGGAGCACGTGGCAAAAAAGATGGCGGGGCAGGGGGGCGGGCGGTAGTTTTCGCCGCAACTTCCAAAAGATTTTATGGCAACAACGAATGCGGATGTGGGTGGTTTGCTGGCGCAGAGCGGCGCGCGGATCAAGCTCTCGGCGCTGCTGGTGGGCGCGGCGTGGTGGGTGGTGACGTGTCTGGGGGTGTGGTTTTTCCTGCTGGTGCTGGACAATTTGTTGAGCCTGCCGGCGGGGCTGCGGTTGCCGCTGGCGGTGGCGGGCGCGGTGTTGTCGGGGCTGGGTTTCTTCAAACGGATTTTTCTCATCGCGACGTCGCGGCCCAAGCCGGAGCGGACGGCGGTGTTGCTGGAGAGCCGTTACAAGATCGAGGACAACGCGCTGATCAACACGTTTCAGTTCGCGGGGCGTGACGTGAACGCGGCGGAGAAGCCGTTCGTGCAGCACACGGCGGCGCGGTGCGCGAGTTTTCTCGGGCGCATCAAGCTGGAGGATTTGTGGGAGCGCGAGGAGTTGACGCGCTGGGGCGCGGGCGCGGGGATCGTGCTGGTGTTGTGGATTGGGTATGTCGCGATTTTTCCGAAGCACGCGCTGAATGCGGCGGGGCGGTTTGTGGTGCCGCTGGCGGATCGTCCGCCGGTGGCGTCGGTGGATTTGAGCGTGCGGCCGGGGACGGATGTGACGGTGGTGGAGGGCGAGAATCTCGAGGTCGTGGTGGAGGTGAAAACGGCGAAGCGCGAGATGGGAATTCCGCTGCTGGTCTGGAAGGAACGCGTGGCGAGCGTCGAGGCGGTGAAGTCGGGCGGCGAGAATGTGCCGCTGTTTCCCGCGCCCGGCGGCGACAAGGGAAAGTACACGTACACGTTTCCGGATGTGCGGCGGGCGTTTGCGTTTCGCGTGTTCGCGGATGACGCGTATTCGCGCAGCGTGCAGGTGCAGGTGAAGCCGCTGCCGCGGATCAAGGAATCGTTTTTCCGGCTCACGTTGCCGGAGTACATCGG
>JAYVOY010000279.1:0-6133 GCA_043757645.1 Verrucomicrobiota bacterium | reverse complement strand
ACCAGCGCCCGCGGCTACAATCTCGACGAACTCTATCCGGCCACCGAGGACTATGCCGGCATCCAAATTCACCGGGTCGGCGGCTTCCGGCTCGACCGCCATTCCATCACCGGAAGACTGGCAAACTACCTATCATTCGCCTTCCTGTCATGGCTCAAAGTACTTCGCCTACCCCGGCATGACTGTCTGGTGGTCACCTCCGTGCCGCCATTTTCGCTATTCATAGGCTGGCTGACGGGCGTCCTGAGAAAAATGCCGTTTGTCTATGTCATAGAAGATTTATATCCCGAACTGGCGGTCGCTTCTGGAGTCCTAAAACCCGGCTCACTGCTGGCGCGTTGCGCGCACAACGTCTTCGGCTGGGCCATGGGCCGCGCGACGGAAATCATTGTGATCGGCGAACACATGCAACGCGTGGTGCAACAAAATCACCCCCGGCTCGCGCCCGGACACATCCATTCGATTCATAATTGGCACGACGGCCGGGTGCTTTTCCCACTACCCCGGAAACTCGGCGTCGCCGTCCCAATATGTTTCCAATACTCGGGAAACCTGGGCGCAGGGCATGACTTCGATTCCCTCGCCGCCGCCATGGAACATTTTCGCACCTGCGGGGATGTCCGCTTTGAATTCGTCGGACGTGGCAAACGGCGTCCCTATCTCGAGGCGCAGGCGCGAACCCGCGCGCTGCAGAATTGTTCCTTCGCCGACTACGTTCCCACCGATCAGCTCAACGAAAGCCTCAACCGGGCGGATATTTGCATCGTGACCCTCAAACCGGGATTTGAAGGACTCCTAGTGCCCAGCAAAATCTACGGCATCATGGCCGTCGGACGCCCTGTTCTCTATATCGGACCCGAGCAAGGAGAAATCCCCTCCCTCATCCGCGACCATCAGATAGGTTGGATCGTGCCGCCGGGAGACATCGCGCGATTAGTGGCCGCGATAGAAAGCGGCATCAGTGACCCGGAGAAACGCCTAGCCTGCGGCCGGAACGCCCGCCAGGCTTTCGATCAGCACTACGACCGGCCGCTCGCCACCTCCAAATATCTCGCCGTCTTCCGCAAAGCCATCCGCAACCATGCCTGAGCCGCGTTACATTATCACCGGCGCCACCGGTTTTATCGGAGGCCATCTCATTCGCTCCCTAGCCGAGCGAAAGGAATCAGCTTTGTTGCTCTCGCGACGCACACCCGCGCCTTTGCCCGATGGGTTTACCTGGCAACGCTGGGAGGCCAACCTCCCCGCCAAACTACCCCGCCTTGCACCCGACGCTTGCGTCATCCATCTCGCCACCCATCATCACGTCGAAAACCCCACGCCGAACCAGGACCGACTCTGCGTTGAAATCAACGTCCACGGCACCCGCCAACTACTCGCCGACTGCTCCGCTGCGGGCCTCCGCCGCTTCATTTATTTCAGCACCATCAAGGCCGCGCCACCCGCCCGCGACTCACGCCCCCGGCAGGAATCCGATCCGGAAGAAACCCCGCCCAATACCGCGTATGGCCGCTCGAAACTGGAGGCCGAAAACGCCGTGCGCGCCTGGGCGGCGGAATCCCCCGATCGCAGCGCACTCATCCTGCGCCCCGCGGTGGTCTATGGGCCGCAGAGTGTCGCCAACATCTTTCTACTCATGCGGGCCATCGCCCGCCGCCGATTTCTCCTGGCCGGTGCCAATGACAACATCAAATCCGTCGTCTCCGTCCGCAATGTCGTCGCGGCCACCCTCTTTCTGGCACAGAACCTCCGGCTCGGAACTGATTCCTATTATTTAGTCGATCGGCAAAATTATTCGGTACGTGAATTTGCGTCTTTGATTTCGACCAGCCTAGAAACCCCCTCGCGTATTCCCACCTTGCCGGTTCCGGTTCTCCGCGCCCTTGCCGCCGTCGGTAACGCTCTCGCCCGCACCACCGGCATTCAACTCCCGCTCACCTCCCGACGGCTCAACGCCCTGCTCGAGCACAGCGCCTTCACCTCCGAGAAACTAAGCCGTACCGGCTTTGTCCACCCGCAATCCACCCGTCAGGGACTCGAAGAGATGGCAATCTGGATTCGGAGTCAGTCCCCCGCCCCGCGCCCGTCATCCCGGTAATTGGCTCCTAAAATCAAAAAGGCCGACAGGTGGTCGGCCTCGTTGCTCAGATGAAAATTAATGAGTCGCGAATAACGCGCCCCGGCTCAGTTTAGGAATTCATC
Source organism: Verrucomicrobiota bacterium (assembly GCA_043757645.1). Lineage (GTDB taxonomy): Bacteria > Verrucomicrobiota > Verrucomicrobiia > Limisphaerales > BJHT01 > BJHT01. The sequence goes on along the minus strand of JAYVOY010000279.1, from coordinate 3,931 downwards.
GGATCCTTCTCCTGTTGGAAAGGCGCTCTTGCAGTCGCCTCCCGGCAATTTCTTACGGACGCCGCACCAGGCAATGGCCCAGCGCAATATTATCCATCTTAGTCCGTAGGAAACAATTCAGCGCCTGCTCCGGAGTGTGAACGATGGGTTCGTTTTCATTGAGCGAGGTATTTAAGACGATGGGCACTCCCGTCCGCTCCTCGAAGCGCTTGATTAAGCGCCAGTATAATTCGTTCGCGCTGCGCTTCACACTTTGCAGCCGCCCACTGCCATCCACGTGGGTGACAGCGGGAATCAACGCGCGCTTCTCCGGGCGAATTTGAAACACTTTTTCCATGAACGGCGAGGGCTCGCTCAATTCAAAGAAATCCCCCACGCGTTCCTCAAGAATACTCGGCGCAAACGGGCGGAACTTTTCTCGGAACTTGATGCGGAGATTGATGATGTCCTTCATGTCCGCGCGGCGCGGGTCCGCCAGCAGCGAGCGGTTGCCCAGCGCGCGCGCGCCAAACTCCATGCGGCCTTGAAACCAGCCGAGCACTTTGCCGTCGCAAATCAAATCCACCGCGCGCTCGAGCAGGGCGTCGTCGGACAATTCCTCGAACGATGCGCCGCGCCGCCGCAACATCTCGGCAATTTCCGCGTCGCCGAACGACGGCCCCCAATAGCCGTGCTCCAGGATGAATTTGCGGGGCTGCCCCAAGACCGTGTTCCAGACGTGAAACGCCGCGCCGAAGGAGGTGCCGTTATCCGCGGCCCCAACCGGAATGTAGGCATTCTTGAATGGTGTGTGCAGCGTGATCTTGCCGTTGGCCACCGAGTTCATCGCCACCCCGCCGCCGATGCAGACATTGTCCACTGGACACTTTTTGTGCAGCCGATTCAGGACGTGAAAGATGATTTCCTCCGTCACGCGCTGGAGCGAGATGGCGATGTTTTGGTGGCGCTGCGTGACGGGTTCCTTCGGGTCGCGCGCCGGTCCGAGTTCCTTGATTAGCTTATCGCTGTAAAAGGGATCGACCGTGGGGGAACCATTTTCCCAACTCATCGAGATGCCCTTTTCCGGATGCGTGAAATAATCGAGGTTCAATTCAAACGCGTCCCCTTTCGGGCGCACGATTTTCCGAAATAAATCGAGAAACTCCGGCTCCCCGTAGGGTGCCAACCCCATCACCTTGTATTCGTCGCCATAGGCCGGGAATCCCAGATAGAGCGTGATCGCATTGTATAGAAAACCGAGCGAATGGGGATAGAATACCCGGTCCAGTGGCTTGACCTCGCGGCCCTCGCCCGAGGCGGTCACCAGGCTGACGAAATCCCCCATTCCATCGATCGAGAGAATGGCGGAGCGTTCGTAAGGCGAGACGAGAAATGCGGTTCCGACGTGCGCCGCGTGGTGCTCGACATTGTGAATCTCCGCGCGTAATTCGGTCACCGTGCAACCCAGCGCCTTGGCCAGATTCTCCCGCAGGCCGAGGCCTTTGCTCTGGCGGTTGAGGCGGTCTAGGATGCTCTTGAAGCTAGGGGTGTTGTTTAGCGTGAAGAGGATTTTCTTCCCGAGATTCGCGCCCGGATTGAACGACACCGCGACGTGATCCAAGTCCGCCGCCGTGATTCCCGCGTGCGCCAGGCAGTAGCGAATCGACTCCGCCGGAAACCCGGCCCAGTGCTTCACGCGATTGAAACGCTCCTCCTCCACCGCGGCAATCAGCACGCCGTCTTTGACCAGCGCGGCGGCTGAATCTCCATGATAAGCATTAATCCCCAAAATATACATACGAATTACGACTCTAATTTACGGTTGCGAGGCGGAGGGTTTTACCGGTTTGCCAATGATGGCGTATAGGATTCCATGGAGGACCACGCGCCCGAACCACGATTCATAGCCAAACCAAGTAAGGAACCGGCTCTTGAATCCGGCGAGCGCGATAAGATTCTTGCCCGTGCGGTCGAGGCGAAACTGGTGTTTGCGCGCCTGGGTTGGCGATAAGTTGCAGTGAATTTCCGCAAGGTCCGAAGGCATATCACCCGCGGACACGGCGCGGCGCAGGTGCGGCACCTGCCGCCACGAAAAACCCATCAATTCCGAAGCGTAGCGATCGAACGCACCCGCGTCGCTCGCGCCAATCACATAGTCCATCGCGACCGGCACGCCTTCCATCGGACCGTTTTGATCTAGAAAATAGCTTCCATCCGCCAGCACCGCCGGTCGGAGCGCCTTGTTGATCGCAATGATCGCATCGTTGAAAATATAGTGCCGCCGCAGCCGCATGATGTCCGGGATGCAGCCCCATTGATTCTTGTAGGCGAGCGTCAGCACCGTCATGCAGTGGATTTTCGGCACTGGCATCGTGATGAAAACATCGGTCTGATCGAGCAACCGCGTCGGCAATGGGAGTTGGTAATCACTCCAGCCCGACTTGAAGGAAATCATCCGCCGTTCCTCCTCGCAGAGATTCACCACTTCAATCCCATACTGCTCGCGCAGCTCGTACAAGCCATGTCCCGCAAATGCCTCCGTCGCCTTCCAGGCGCCGTAGCCGCCGTCTGTTTCCACCACCGCTATCTTGTCGGTACGCTCGCGGAGCACTTCGACCACCGCGCGAATCGCCGCGGGCGAGGTGGTCACCCCTTTTTTATAGTAAGGATAAGTTAGGTTCGGTTTGATCGCCACGCGGGTGCCACGCTTCACGCGCGCTAGGATTCCACTCTCCTCCAGCGCCCGCCGCGTCGCCCCCACGAGGTCGCCGCCCGCCGGATAAATTGCCACTTTCCTATCGTTTGCAGTCATCATCGTTGGGTTCCCGCGCCCATCCGCGCGAGGCTCAATTGCGCAATCGTTTGTTCCGCTGTTTTATCCCACGTAAACCGTGCCACCAACTCCCGCGCGCGTGTCCGCCGCCCGCCGCGGCCCGCCGGGTCGCCCGACAATTCCGCCGCCACGCGCGCCGCCAGCATAGCCGCATCGCCGGGCCGATAGTAAAGCGCGCATTCACCGGCAAATTCCGGCATGGGTGAACAGTCCGTGGAAATGATGCCACAACCGTGTGCCATCGCCTCCAAAAGCGTGTTGGGACAAGCCTCCGCGCGGCTGGTCATCACAAATGCCTCGCACTGTCCAAAGCACCACGCCATCTCGCTTCGCCCCAGATGGCCCAGCCAAACCACGCTGTCACCCACGCCCAGGCTCCGTGCCAACCCGCGCATTCGTTCCGCATGGCCACGCGCATCGGGCGTCGGCGCACCGCCGATATACAGCCGCAACTCGGGCTGAGTCCGCCGAATTTCCGGCAGTGCCCGGAGCAAATCCTCCAGCCCGCGCGCCGGACGAATCGAGCCGGCAGTAAACAAAAACCGCCGCGCTCCCCTGTCTGCCAACGCCGCGGGACAGCGCGCCTCCGTCAGCCCCGTCACCGGTTCCACGCCGTGATACACCACGCCCACCCGCTCGCTCGGCAACCGCCAGCGCGACATCAAAAACCCCCGGACATGCTGCGAAACCGCAAGCACCCGCGCCACCCCGTGACACGCGCGCCAAGCCGACACGTAGCGCGCCACATTCTTCAGACATTCGCGCGGCGTGTTGCCCTGAAATGGCACCAGCAGCGGCTCCATATTCCGCACCATCGTCACCACGGGACATCCCACGGCGGAAATCTTCCGCGCCGTCGGAATGAAAACGACATCCGGTTGCGTCTCGGCAATGCGTCGCCGCACCCAGGCAAAACCGCGCCGCTGCTCGCCCTCCGGCCATTGCTCGATCGACGCGCCCGCCACATCCGCGGGGCGCGCCACCGACGCCGGGAGATAAACACTGAGTCGCGTACACCGCGCGTCCCGCGCCCAGCGTGGCACGAGCTGATCGAGATACTTGCGATAGCCCCCGCTCAAACCGCCATTCGTCAAATTGACCACCGCGATATGCATCACA
>JAYVOY010000278.1:0-6141 GCA_043757645.1 Verrucomicrobiota bacterium | reverse complement strand
CTGCAAACCCTCAACCTCGCGCGCGACGGCGAATGGCTCTACGCCGGGCTGAACGCCGCGCTCTCGCTGCTCCTGTGCCTCGTCGCCGTCTGGCTCGGGCACGTCTCGGCGCAATTTTTCAACCGGTGAAATTTCCATGACGACGCCCACGCCCACCCCCGGCAAACTCCTCCGCATCTACCTCGGCGAACACGATCGCTGGCAGCACCAGCCGCTCTACGAGGCCCTCGTCTGCAAGGCGCGCGAACTCGGCCTGGCCGGCGCGACCGTGCTGCGCGGCCCGATGGGTTTCGGCGCGAGCAGTCATCTGCACACCGCAAAAATCACGCGCCTTTCCGAGGACTTGCCGCTGCTCATCGAAATTGTGGACACCGAGGAAAACCTCCGGCGCTTCCTGCCGCACCTCGACACCATGCTCGGCGACGGACTCGTGACCCTCGCGGAGGTGCAGATTTTCCACCATCGCGCCGCCGACAAACCCGCGCGCGAATAGATGTGCGCGCCGCGCCTGCTTCCCGGCGCGTCCGGTCACAGGATTTTTCATCCCTCGATCCACCCTCGTTGCCAGCATCTTCCCGGTTCACCTCTGCGCCCGTCCCGCCTCTGCGGTGCAAAATTTCGGAGTGAACACCACCGGGGCGGGATGGCGCAGAGAACCGGGTGCAACAGTTCACCGCGCAAACCGCCCATTGGGAAAATCGCTTTCAATTCCTTTGCCCCAAATTCCCTTGCCAAAAAAAGTCCCTGCTCGCCTCCGCCCCGCCACTTGCTAGCGTCCCGCGCCATGACGAACCCGCCGAACATCCTCGGCATCATCGCGGGCAACCGCACCCTCCCGCTCCTCCTCGCGCGCCAGGCCCGCGCGCTGGGCGTCCCGCGCCTCGTCGCCGTCGCCTTCGACAACGAAACCGACCCCGCGCTCGCCCCGCTCGTCGATGATCTCGTCTGGCTCAAAGTCGGCCAACTCAACAAACTCATCGCCGCCTTCCGCGAACGCGGCGTCACCCAATGCGTGATGGCCGGCCAGATCGCGCCGAAAAATCTTTTCGACCTCCGCCCCGACCTGCGCGCGATGGGACTCCTCCTCCGCCTCAAGGAAAAAAACGCCCACACCCTCTTCGGCGGCATCGCCGAGGAATTGCAGAAAGAAGGCATCCAACTCATCGCGGCCACGCCCTGGCTCCAACCCCTCATGGCCGCCACCGGTTTCCAACTCGGTCCGCGCCCGACACCCGCACAAACCGCCGACATCCAGTTCGGCCTCCGCATCGCCCGCGAAATTTCCCGCCTCGAAATCGGCCAACTCGTCGTCGTCAAAAACGGCACCGTCCTCGCGGTCGAAGGTTTCGAGGGCACCGACCGCTGCCTCCAACGCGGCGGCGAACTGGCCGGCAAAGACGGCGGCGCGGTCGCCGTGAAAGTCGCCAAGGAAAATCACGACCTGCGTTTCGACCTCCCCTGCATCGGCCCGCGCACGCTCGAAACCTGCGCCCAAGCCCGCCTCGCCGCCCTCGCCTTCGAACCCGGCCGCACCCTCGTCCTCGAGCAACCCGAAGTCGAACGTCTCGCCCGCAAACACAAAATCTGCGTCACCACCGCCACCGATGTTCGCTGAAAACCGCCCCCCGCGGGCACCCGCGAATCCCCGGAATCCCCGGCGCAATTGCCTTGGAAAAACCCGCGCCGCACGCAACCGTCCGCTGATGATTTCCCGCTCGAACCGATGCCGCGCGCCCCGGGCACGGCGTTTGCGCCGCTGCACCGGCCACCGACCCGCACCGTTTTTCTGTCCCAAATCGGGCCAGCGCGGAAGGGGCGCAACCACCGCGCTCCGGGTGGGCGGCGGTTCTTTCCGTGCGTTTCCATGCCGGAGTTCGAACCTAGCCGTAACGATGCAGCCGGACCGCCGCCGTCCCGGCGGCTCACACCGTCCCAACGGGGGCGGACGCGCGATTTTCCGCGGCGCAGAATGTTCACTGAAGGGGGAGCCAAAATCGGCAGAGCGAATTCCCCTCACGGACCGCCCACGCCGTGAGCCGCCGAGACGGCGGCGCTCCACCCATTGCATAATTACGGTTTAGCGCGCTTTCTCCGAATCACCTCTCCCCCCCCGTTCCCCCGCGCCGCCACCCACCGATTCTCCACTGTGACCGCACTTCGCTTTCAAGAAATCTCCCGGCGTTACTCCGAGTTGCGCGTCGCGCTGGTCGGCGACTTTTGTCTCGATCGCTATTTGGAAATTGATCCGGCGCGAAAGGAAATTTCCCTCGAGACCGGACGCGAGGTTCACAATGTGGTCGCCGTGCGGAGCCAGCCGGGCGGGGCGGGGACGATCTTGAACAATCTGGCGGCACTGGGAATTGGGACGATTTATCCGGTGGGTTTTTGCGGCGAGGATGGCGAGGGCTACGAGTTGCTGCGGGCCTTGCGCGCGCGACCGGGCGTGCTGCTCGATCACTTCATTCGCACGCGCGAGCGGCGCACCTTCACCTATTGCAAACCGCTGCTCGTCGAGCCGGGCAAACCGCCGGTGGAACTGAATCGCCTCGACAGTAAGAACTGGTCGCCCACGCCGCAGAACGTTGAGGAAGTGCTCGTGAATTCGCTGCGCGCGCTGGCGGGCGCGGTGGATGCGGTCATCGTGCTCGATCAAGTGGACGTGCCTGAAACCGGTGTCGTGACGAGCGGGGTGTTGGCGGCGCTCGGAGAATTGGCGCGCGCGAATCCCAAGCTGCTCGTGCTCGCGGACAGTCGCCGCGGCTTGCAAGAATTTCCGCCGCTGACGTTCAAGATGAACGCGGCGGAACTCGCGCGCCTAATGGGCAGGGCAGGGGAGTTGTCACTCGCGGAGATGGGGGAAACAGCGGCGGCTTTGGCGCGGCGAAATCAGCAGCGGGTGTTCGTGACGCTCGCCGAACGCGGCATGATCGGCGCGGCCGCGGATGGCGCCGTCGCGCACGTGCCCGCGCTGCCCGTGCGCGGGCCGATTGACATTGTGGGCGCGGGTGACGCGGTGACGGCGAATCTCACCGCGGCGCTCGCGGGCGGCGCAAGCGTGCGCGAGGCGCTCGCAGTGGCGAGCGCGGCGGCGTCCCGCGTGATCCATCAACTCGGCACGACGGGCACGGCGACGGTGGGCGACATCGGTGCGTTGCTCACGGACGCCAGCGGCGCGGTCGCGGACACCTGAGAAACGCGCATGAACCCCTCTCGCATTCGCGCCGCGACGGAAGCCGACCTGGCCGCGATCAACGACATTTACAATCATTACGTCGGCACCTCGACCTGCACGTATCAAACCGAGCCAGCGACCGACGAGGAGCGGCGCGCGTGGTTTGCCGCGCACGGGCCGGAGCATCCGGTGATCGTCGCCGAACTCGACGGCGACGTGGTGGGCTGGGGTTCGTTAAGCAAATTTCATTCGCGCGCCGCGTTTCGGCGGACGGTGGAGGATTCCGTGTACATCCGGCACGACCGGCAACGGCGCGGAATCGGCGGCGCGTTGCTGGCGGAGTTGCTCGTGCGCGGACACGCGGCGGGACATCACTCGATCATCGCCGCGATTGATGCGGAACAGGCGGGCAGCGTGGAGTTGCACGCGAGGCACGGATTCACACCCGCGGGACGTTTGCGCGAGGTGGGGAACAAGTTCGGGCGGTGGCTGGATTTGGTTTATTGGGAGCGGTTGTTGTGACGGGTGAGTTGAGAATGGGTTGCACCTGAAAAAAGCCGTTGCTGCCCACGAAACCCACGAAAGGAAATGGCGTTAAGGAATAATGCCGTTCGGGAATTCGCTGGCCTTGTCCCGGAGGGATAAAGTGAAAATAGCCCAGCGTTTCAACGCTGGGTGGGGCGGGCCAACGCGCGGGAGTCCCGGAGGGACGAAAGAACCCAGCCACCACTGCCCGCCTGCCCGCCGTTTTTTCTGCCGTCCCTGCGGGACTGGCTCCCCCCGGCACGGCCCGCCCAGCGTTGAAACGCTGGGCTATTTTCGGTCGTCCCTGCGGGACTTCCGCCCCGCCGCGTCATCTGGAATTCCCGAAAGGCATTACGTTAGGGAAGCACTCCAACTCACTGTGCCGGGGAGTGAATCTGAAGACCCACAACCTCGGTTTGGCCCTTTGTTTTCGTGTGTTTCGTGGGCCAATCCTTCTGCCTTTTTGGGCGGAACCGTTTCCGCGCCGGCGGGAGGCGAATTCCCATACTGGTGGGGCGTGACCGGCGGCGCCAAAGTCGAAGCGCGCGGTCGCAGACGCCTTGGTACGGAGTCCCGCCTTCAGGCGGTTCGGGCTCGCCGCACGCGGGCGAGTTCGCAGCGCGCCCGGCACGGCGAGCGTCCCACCGGCTGAAGCCGGGACTCCTTACCCAGTGCCCGCGGGCGGCTTGAACGAGGAAGCGTTGCGGGTGGTTTTCGCTGCGGCTTGCCGCCAAACCCAACCGAGGCTGGCCACGGAAAAGATCACCCCCGGCAGTAGGCTGGCGACGCCCGGCAACCCCACCGCCTGCCCTAGATTCCACGCGATTTTCCCCGTCAATAATCCCGGCCAGATTTCCTCCCCGAGTGGATTCATGCTCTTCATCGGCAACGAGGCATTCACCGCCGTGCCGAGTCCGGTCAAGACCATGGAGATTCCCGCCAGTGCCAGCGCCGTCTTGGGCCAGCGCTCCGTCGCGAACGCCGCGGGCAGCGCCAGCCAGGGTAGCATCGGTGCCAGATAGCGTGGACCCAGACTCGGACCGCCCATCCATTCCAGGTCATTGCCCGAAAATGCCGCGACTTGCATCATGGGAATCAGATAGCACGCCCAAAACCACCTATGACTCACATCTAACAACCTCGAATACCCCAGCGCAGCCAAAGCTAAAAAAGGTGTCCAATAGAACAATCCCCGCGCCGGACTAAACAATAAATTCCACGCCGTCGCGAGGTCCGGCAATCCTATCCCAAAGAATCCCCGCTTCAGATGCGCGAAGGTCGAGTTATGCGCATAACCTATGGTAAGTGGCGTGCCGAAACACGCCCAACTATAAGCTGGGATCAATGCCAGCATGGGTAGCATCCACATTCCCACGCGCACCGCCCGCCGCCAGCCTTCGCCCCTGGCCAATGTCAGCAGCATTCCCAACCCCACCAACCCCGCCGAATACTCGCTTGCCAGCGCCAGACCCAGCGCCAACCCCGCGACCGCCTCACGCCGCGCCCGCGTCCATCTCGGCGACCATTCTTCACCCCGCAGTTCCACTTTCCCATCCACCAGCCACAAGGCCAGACAGATCAACCCGACCACTGCGGCATGGGAGAATAACATCGTCGCATAGGGTAGCGGTGCGGCTCCTAGAAACACCGCCAGCGTCGTAACCATTGCCGCGCGTTGCGACACTCGCCGGGCTAACCAATTGCAAAACGCCACGCCCCCCACTGCCGCCAGCAAGCCAACGCCGAAAACGGACGTCGCCCAACTTGTCAGCCACCAGCCCGTCGGCGAATCCACCGGCACTCCCGCCAACCGCAGCGCACCGGCTGCCGCATAGAATCCCGGTGCCGCGATCAACAATGTCCCCGGTGCCTTGTCACTGTAGTAATGTTCGTTCACCAGCGCCTTGTCCGGCGTGTGCTTCTCATAGGCATCAATCACCCAACTCCCCGTGTGCCACCGGGCCTGGAGTGCGGCCAGTCGCGACGCCGCGATGGGTGACTTGTCTCCCTGATGGGTATAACTGAACGCCAGCCAAAGGAATGCGAATAACACCACGGGGAGGCGCGGGGGTGAGATGGAGGGGTGCAAGTGCAGTGACTCCGCAGAAAACAAATCCCCGTCGCGGTGTCAAGAGCCATCTTGGGCAGCCTGCCACCGCTTCGTTTGGAGTCCCGCCTTCAGGCAGTTCGGGCCGTTAAGCCTAAGAGCCTGTCTGAAAATTCCGGAGCGCGGCTGTGTCGTCCGCGACCAGCCGCAGCACAGACTCATGGGTGCGGCGTCCGGGTGGAGCTGGTGGCTGCGGCGGGTCTGCGACACAGCCGCGCTCCACCGCATTTTCAGACAGGCGGTTAAACGCGCGATCGGTCTCGGTCACCCGGCTAAAGCCGGGTGCTAATGAGATTTCCGAAGCGGTTGCGATGAACTGAGCTGTGCCCTTGCCACC
>JAYVOY010000277.1:0-6161 GCA_043757645.1 Verrucomicrobiota bacterium | reverse complement strand
GGCTGCAATGCGTTCAAGATCACGAAAAGCCCCGGCGGATTCAGCGCCGAGGAAATGTACAGCAACAAGGACATGGCCGATCATCACGGCGGCGTGATCCTCCTCGACGGCCACATCTACGGTCACTCGGACTCGAAGGGCTGGATTTGCATGGACGTGAAAACCGGCGAGGTGAAGTGGACCGACAAGGGCGTGGGCAAAGGTTCGGTCACCTTTGCCGAGGGGCATCTCTACTGCCGCAGCGAAGGTGGCAAAGGCCAAGTCGCGCTCGTGGAAGCCACGCCGACGGCGTACAAAGAAACCGGCCGTTTCGAGCAACCCGACCGCAGCACCAAGAACAGTTGGGCGCACCCCGTCGTCGCGAATGGCCACCTCTACCTGCGCGATCAGGACACGCTGCTCTGCTACGACATCAAGGCGAAGTAACGGAGGGGCGTCCTGACCTTTGTAGGAGACGAGGTAACGAGTCTCTAACTTTTTTCTGCGCGAGAAATCATCCGCGGGTTTGGTGTCTTGATTCAGCGAGTCATCGCGCGAAATGGAGGACTCGGAAGTCGGCTCCGTGATCCGGAGCGCCGAGCACCCGCTCGGCGTGGGCGTCTGCGCCGGGTGCGCGCCGAGCAGGTGCTCGGCGCTCCGACGGGGCGCTCGGGAACTCTCATTAGCACCCGGCTTCAGCCGGGTGTCAGGCCGGCTGAAATGCACGAACCGCTTCAGCGGTTTCCCCGTCACCCAAAACCGCTGAAGCGGTTGAAATGTTTTTCCACGCTCCCTCACCCGGCTGAAGCCGGGTGCTAATGAGAGGGGAATCCGAAGAGCCGGAATGGAGCACCTTCCTCGGAATGCGGGTGAACTGCGGGTGAAGCAACGCTCCCTGCTCGGAAAAGGGTTAGAGCCTCGTTACCTCGGCTCCTACAAAACACGCGGCGTGCCGACGTTACTTCGCGACCGTCGCAGGCTTCCGCGTTTTCCACTCGGCCAGTTCCGCTTCGATGCGTTTCGTTTGCGCGGTGAGCATGGCGAGGAGGTTCTTGATCGCGGCGTTGTGCTCCTTCACCTCGTCCTTCGCGAGCGCGGTGCGGATGACTTTTTGCAAACGCTGCGTCGTGGCTTCGATTTCGGCGAGGTTCCACTGGGTGCGAAACAGCTTCTCGAAAGTTTCCTCGTACATCTGTTTGCCCGCGGGCGTGTCCACGAACGCCTTCGCGAGATAGCCCACGCCATTGGCCGCCAGCGGACACTCCGCGGCGAACACCTGATCCATGCCCGTCGGCATGAACACGAAGCGCTTCGTCTCGGGATCAAAATAAACGCGGTAGTTGTTTTTGTTGATCATGTAGCCGTCGTCGTGCCCGACGAGCGCCTCCATCGCGATGAATTTGGCGAAGCGCTCCAGGTCGAGCGTCTCGCCCAGGCGCGCGAAACGCCTCGTCAGATCGACCTCGTGCGCCGCGGCCCACAGCGCCGGCAAATCGCCCGCGGCCTTCTCGCCGGAGCGCGACTTCTTGGGCTGCAATTCGTTCAGGTCGTGATACAAGCCCGGATCGTAAATCGCGCCGCTGTTGTCCTTGAAATGGCGTTTCACAAACGTCGCGTCGAAGCCCTCCTTGAACACATACATCCCGAGATCGCGCCCGTTCAGCTTCACGCGCGCGAAGGCGACGCGCGGCGCAGGCACGCCGGCTTTGCGGAACAATTCTCCGGCCAGATACTCGTGCAGAAAACTCGGATCCTCCGCCGCGTTGTTCAGGTGAACCTTGTCCATCCCGCGGAACTTTTGGTCCCGCTGGAACTTGTCGAAGTTCAGCGTGAACGACGGCTTTTCATCAATCGGCGCGAACGTCCCCAGCCCGCCCTTGAGATGCAGCCCGACCTCCGTGTAATTCGTCCCCCCCTCGCGAATCGTCGCGCGCACGTACTCGTGCGGGTCGCGGCGCAGCACGGGCAGCGCCTCCGGGGCCAGTTCGATCTCGAACCGCGCCACACTCGCGCCCGCGAAAAACGCGGCGCTGGGATCGGCGTGGTCGCCGCCCGCGCGCGCGGTCGTGCTCACGGCGAGAAACAGGCCGCAAGCCAACGTGATTGGCCAGAGTTCAGTCAGTCGGAAAAAAATCTTGGTCATGTGTCAGTCAATTCCACGCCCGCCAATCCTACACGCCGCGCATCTCCGTTACATCGGCAGAATGACGAGCGGGGAAAAGGCGGCATCCGGGGGGCGCACGCCGTAGCGCCGCCGTCCCGGCGGCTCAGGGCGTGATTGGTCCCGTGCCCGGATGATTGTCCGCTCGGCTGCTCCACGCATCGGATGAAGTTTGCCTTGGGGTGGTCTGGACGCGGTGAGCCGCCGAGACGGCGGCGCTACGACGGCAGTCAACCCAGCCGCGTGTCTCCCGCGTCTTGATGTTTTGGCTCACGGCTTCAGCTCCGCGATCCATTCGCGGAATAATTTCACTGCGAGGTCATCGACGATTCCCGTCGCCAGCGGCGGCATGTGGCCCGCGTCGCGGTGGGTGAGGCGGTGCAGCAGCAGCGAGCGCTCGGGCGCGCCGGGGGCGACGAGACGCGCGTCGGGCAGGCCGAAGGTGTGATGCACCGGCGCGACGTTGAGGAGTTTCATCGCATCGCGCTCGACGAGGAAATCCACGTCGAACTGCGCGTTGCCGCCGCCGGCGGCGACGTGGCAGTGCGCGCAGTTGGCCTGCAAATACGAGCGCGCGCGGGCCTCGAGGTTCGCGGTTTTGTCCGCGGGGTCCACGAGTTTGCGCAGGCCCGCGCCGGAGCGCGGCAGCAGCGTCGATTTCTCCGCGAGGTTCCGTTGCCCCGGATTCACGCCGACGGCCTTGACCGCCGCGTCGAGTTTGTCGCCCTTCAAACCGGTGGCGCTCAATTCACGCCGCACGGCATCGCGCTCGTACGCCGCGGGATTGATCGTGAGCAGGCCGAGGCGTTCGAGATGTTCGAGCTGATTTTCCACGTGCCCGCCGCCGTAATCGTGCGCGCGGTTCATCTGCACCTCGGTCAATCCCAGCACGTATTTCGCGGCGCGCGAGTGGCAGACCATGCACTCGGCGCGACTCGGGAAATGCCATTTCACTTGGCGCGAACCGCCCGCCGCCGCCGCGTCGCGCACGGTGAATTCGCGGTCCTCGGCCGCCGCGCCGAGCAAAGTCGCGTCGGTTTGCTCGTCGTTCCACAGGTAGGTGTAGCCGACCCACTCGTTTTGTTGCTTGGTCAGCAAGCGCGTTTCGAGACGGCGGCGCGACGCGGGATTACCCGCTTCGAGATCGAGCGCGAAATGTTTCACGAGCACCGCGCCCTCGGGAAAATCCCAGCCGCGATTGTGCGTGAAACCAATTTGCGTGTCGCCGGGCAGCGCGAGGAATCGCTCCTTGTGCGCGCCATCGGACCACAGCGGCGAATTGACGGAATACGGAATCAACGCCGCGTCCGCGCGCAACGGCTGCGTCGCGGTGAACAATCCCGTCTCGCTCAACTTGCGCGGAAATGGCTGCGGCGGAGTCGTCGCGGGTGGCGTCGGTTCGAGCCGGTAAATGCCGCCGACGTGATCGAGCACGAGTAAATCGCGCTGATCGTCGAGGCCGAAGCCGCTGATCGCGAGGCGGGTGCCGGTCAATTCCTGATGCCACGTCACGCGCTGGCCGTCGTGGCGCGCGCCCCAGATTTTCCCTGTCGAGTAATCGCCGTAAATATACGCGCCGCGCAACGCGGGCAATTTGCCGCCGCGATACACCACGCCGCCCGTCAACGAACGCGCCTCGGAGTGGTGATGTTCGAGCGTTGGTTTCGTGAGCGGATGCGGTCCCATTTTGCGCGCGAGATAAAAGGGGTGACTCCCCTCATACACGCTCCAACCGTAGTTCGCGCCGCGTTCCAGCAGCCGCGCCATTTCCCATATATCCTGACCGTTTTCGCCGACCCAGATTTGTCCGCTCTCGGGGTCGTTGCTGATTTTCCACGGATTGCGCAGGCCGTAGGCCCACGTCTCGGGCCGCGCGCCGGCGAGCGCGACGAAGGGATTGTCGCGCGGCACCGAGTATGGCTGGCCGTTCGCGGGATGATTCACGTCGAGGCGCAGCACCTTCGCGGTGAGCTTGCTCAAGTCCTGCCCGACCACGTTGTCGTCCGAATCGCTCGTGCCGTCACCGGAGGTCACGTAGAGCATTCCGTCGTTGCCGAAGCACACATCCGCGCCGTTGTGGCCATCGGATGGCCACTCGATGATGAGCAGGCGCGACGCGGGCTCGAAGCGAAACGGCGCCTCACGCTGAATCGTGAAGCGCGTCACGCGCGTGAACTTGCGGCCCTTCTCTCCCGGGCCGTTGCTGCCGAGAAAGACAAATCCGTTCGTCGCGAAGCCCGGATGAAACGCGAGGCCGAACGCGGTGTCGGGCGTTTCGAGCACGATGTCCGCCGTCGCCACGTCGGGGCGATTTACGAAGCGCCGCACGCGGCTGACGTTCGCGCCGGATTTCTGCAATTCGAGGAGGAGCAAATGATCCGTGCCCGGCACCGTGCAAATGTTCACGGGCTTCTCGACCTTCAAATTCGGAAACGCCGCGACCGCGCGATACGGCGGGGGCGGCTCGGGCGAACCAACGACGCGCGACGTGTTCCACTGCACGCGCTTCTCCGCCGCCGGCCCGACAAAGCGCAGCGGCGAGTAGCCCTCGAAATTGTGGAAATCCAGTTTCTGCAACGGCGCGGTCGTCGAGAGCACGGGGTCGTCGTGCTCCACGGAGAAATCCGCGCGACACAACGCGAAGGTCCACACCTCGTCCGGCTCGGGACGCCCGCCGGTGCGTGCGAAATCCCGCCACGGAATGCGGCCCTCGACCGACCAGCTTTTGTCCGTGTCGAGGTAGTTGTTCAACGTCCCGTCGAGGCGCACGTTTGATTCGAGATGAAACGCGCCGTCGCTTTTGAAGCGGTTGAATCCACCGGCCCCGCGCGACGGCAGAAACATATCGAGCGTGGCGTTGGCGGGATTGAACTCAAATTCGTAGTAGCCCTTTTTGTCCTTCGCGGGCTTGAGAAAAATTTCAAAGACGTCGCCGAGCCAGAGGTAGCCGTCGTGATTCGTCTCGCTCGCGTAGATGTCGCGGTCCTGCATTTCGGCGTGGAAATAGAGAAAATCGCGGTCCCACAACAGGCGCGCCTTGGTCGCCGTCGGGGCGGGATGCGCGCCCGCGCCGAGCCAGGGCAGCGCAAAATTCGTGATGATCTGCGCCCGCCGCCACGCGGGTTCGTCGGCCTTGCCATCGAGCGTGATCGCGCCCTCCAGCCAGCGGCACTCGAAGACGATGGGCGCGGGCTGCGGGGCGGCGGCGGTTGTTGGCAGCGCGAGTGGGGGCGCGTCCGGGGTGGGTTTTGGTGATTGATAGGTCGAGCAGCCGGATCCCAACCAGGGCACCAGCGCCAGCGTCAGGAGAGAAAACCTCGCGGCCACGAGGCACCGGAAAACACTGGGGAAATTCATGCGGCGAAGATTTCGGCGGGGATTTGTTTTGGCGAGAGATTTCGCCCAAACGAATGCCTTCACGAACGCGCCTCTCTTTGTGGGAGCCGAGGTGACGAGGCTCTCATATTTCTCCGCGCGGGGACCGGCTGTTCGTCCAGCACTCTGCGTCCCGCGAAACGGCGCGGTGAATTCTGAAACCGCCTTTCTGCGAGGAACGCGGGCGGTGAATGGAGGGAGCATCTCCGCGCGGAAAAAGTTAGAGTCTCGTTACCTCGTCTCCTACAAAACCTTGTCACCTGCAAAACCCCGGCTCCTGCAAAAAGAAACGGCGCGGACTGGAGTCCGCGCCGTTGGTGAGAGCAGATGCTCGTGGGTTATCGCGCCGTTACTTCTTGCCCTTCTTGGCCGGAGCGGCGGCGGGTGCCGGAGCCGCGGCGGCGGGGATCGGAACGGTGGCGATGGTTTGCAGGATGCGGCTGGCGATTTTGTACGGGTCGCCCTGCGAGTTCGGACGGCGGTCTTCGAGGTAGCCGCGGTAGTTGTTGTTCACGAAGCTGTGCGGGACGCGCACGGACGCGCCGCGATTGGCGATGCCGTAGTTGAATTTGTCGATCGACTGCGTTTCGTGCAGACCGGTGAGGCGCAGGTGATTGTCCGGGCCGTACACGGCGATGTGTTCGTT
>JAYVOY010000276.1:0-6162 GCA_043757645.1 Verrucomicrobiota bacterium | reverse complement strand
GTTGGAGATTCGGGATGACCCACGTCGTGTCGGTGGTCCACGTGGGCGTGGCTTTTTTGTGGTTCTGCACGCGGAGGTGCATGACGCCGTAGGGCGCGGTGCCCGTGAGGTGGACGAGATCGTTGGTGGCCGTGAGCGTCTTCGTCGGGCCGGTGGTGATGGCGAAGGGAACCTTCGCGCCGTTGCCCATGTCTCGCAGCGCGGCGGGCACACGAGCCTTGAACCAGTTGCGATAAAAATTGGCGTCGATGCGGCATTCGGGGAACGCGGTTTCCTCCGCCTTGAGCCACGCCTCCATGCGCGCCGAGTTCACGGTGTGATCGCGGATGAGTTCCTGCACGTAGCCGTAGAGGAGCCGGCGGTTGTAGGGCCGTTCGACGTAGGCTCGGAAGTAGCCGTTGCCGCCGTAGAAATTCGCGTTCGGATCGCCGTAAGCGAGGTCGCTGTCCCATTGGAAGAATTGGAATTTTCCGTCGGTCGGTCGGCGATAAAAGTAGGCGTTTTTGCCGCGGCCCTGCGTGAAGGTGTCCCAGTCGCTCGCGTAGCCGCGGACGGCGGTGAGCTTCAACGTGGCCTCGGGATCGATGAGTTGGTCGATCTCGCTCTGCGTGTATTTATTCGCGGTGACGACCTTGAAAAAGTTGATGAGGTTCGTGAAATCGTCGGCTTCCTCCTGCGAGCGTTTCATCCATTCGGTGCGGTAACGGCCCGCGTTGTCGCTGCCTTTGTAGCCCCAGTCGGCGTCGCGCATCGTGCGTTCCCAGTTGTCCTTGAACCACCATTCGTCATCGATGCGATAGAGTTCGCCGCGCGCGCCGTGCGGCAGATAACGGTTCAGAAAATCCGTGTCCACCGGCTCGGTGTCCTCGCGCAGCATGATGCCGCTGTGGTTGACGACGACGTGGACGAATTCGTTTTCGCTCGCGGGATGGCCGAGCAAATACAGGAACTGCCGCGTGATGCGGTTGTGATGCCGCGCGCCGCCGTCGGGGTCGTTGTCGAAGGTGAACTTCACGTGACCGCGGAAGAGGCGGTCGTGCGGGAGCTTCCATTTGCCGCGACCGAGATCGCCGCCGCGCGTCCACGGGCTGCCGCTGTTGCGAATCTCCGCGCCGTAAAAAATTTCCTCCTCGTTCGAGATGAACGTCATGTTGAGGTAGTGATTCGAGTGGCGCGGGAAGCGGAAGCCGAACTTCGCGGTCTCACCGTTGGCGATGGCCTCGGTGTCGAATTGCGACACGATGAAACGAATCGCCCGCAGATCGCGCGGCAGCGTGCGGTCGTCGATGGCGAGCATCGCGGGCTGCGCGCGGCCGTTGCGCGGGAGGGTTTGCGTGAGGCCGTTTTTCGCGGTGGCGACAATGTAGAACTGCACGATCTGCCCGTGGCTTTTGTATTCGGGAAGTTCCGCGGTGAAGACGCCGTCGCCCGCGAGCGCGTCGCCGCCGGCGAGGCCGTCATCGAACATCACCTTGTTGGTCCACACGCCGTTGCCATTGGCGTTATCGAGGCGGTGAAACACCTGCACCGACGCGAGCGGCGTCGCGGAGAAAACGTGCGCGGTGATTTTGATGAGGTCGCGTCCCTTCGGCACCGCGGGGCTGTGGCGCAGTTCTTCGACCTGCGGCGGCGGCGCGTCGGTCGCGGTGGAATTGCGTTTGCCGGGCGTGCCGAGAGGGACGGGCGGCTTGAGAAAAAAAGAATTCGCGATGCTGTGATCGAAGCTTTGCGCGATGAGCCGCGGCGAACCGGAAACCCAGTGCGCCTCGAACGACAGCAGGTTCGTCGTGCCCTTCTTCAAGCCCGTGGCGTCGATCTCGATGCGGTTGGCGCGGTTGTCGCCGCGGCCGTCGGAGATGATGTGGAGTTCGCCGTTCGCAAAATAACTCGCGGCGTGATTGCCCTGACACAGCCAGCCGGTGGCGCTGGAGCCGTTGGTGGATTGGCGGTCGGAGTTGGTGAGCAGATTCGGGCCGAAGCCATCGTTGCGGCGGCCGATGCTGCCGACGAGTTCAACCAGATCCTCGTCCTTGTTTTTCTCCGGCACGAAACCGAGTTGGCGGAGTTGGATGTTTTTCAAAACGAGATGCCCGTCGCCGACCATGTGAAGATGAAGTTCGCGATAATCCGTGGGCGCGCCGTAGGGCTGGAGTTCCTCGTAGCGCGAGAGGTAGCGGAAGGTTTCAAATTTCGTCTTGCTGCGTTCGTCGCTGTCGCGCCACGCGGACGAGAGGCGGTGATCGGCCCACGGGTTGACGAGTTCCATGCTGCTGCCGCCGCCCTTGGTGCGCTCGGGCCAGTCGCCGCCCGCGTGGTAATCGACTTCGCAGACAAGATTGCCGAAGCGATCGACGAGGCGCAGCAACTCGCCCTTGTGGCTGAGGCGACCCTGGAAATTTCCCGCCAGCGGAATGTCGCCGTAAACCTCGCGCATCCAATTTGTGTTCGCGGCGACGACGAGGTAGCGGCCCGCGGCGAGCATCGTGCCCTTGTGAAATTGAAAACTAATCCCCTCGCTGAAACGCCACAGGCTCAAGTCCACGCCGTCCGTGCCGCGATTGAACAGCTCGATGAACTGGCCCTCCTCCTGACCGAGCGGACGGTCGAACATGATTTCGTTGATCACAATGTCGCGGTTGCGCGGCGGGTTGTTGGTCGCGCCGCGCGTGGGAAACGGCGTCGAGTACCACTCGCCGCCGCCGTCGGGAAAGGCCTGCCACGACTGGCCCTGCGGCGGCTCGAAGCGGTGGCAATCGAGCACGGTGCCCGCGGCGTTGACCAGATAGAGCGTGAGTTCGTGCTTCACCGCGAACGCGACGGCGGGCGTGGCGAACGCGCCCGGCGCGAGCGTGCCCGTGAGCGCGACGCGGTCGGAGAAATCGCGCTTGCTCGCGAGGAATAATCCGCCGAGCGGAATGTCGGTGGCGCCGGTGTTCGCGAGTTCAATCCAATCGACAGACTCGGCGGACGCGAAATGGACCTCGTTCAAATGCAACTGCGCGGCGAGCGCGGCGAGGCTCTGGTTCGGTTGGTCGCGCGTGGGTTCGGGGAAGAGAAACCAATTGGTGCCGCCATTCGGCGCGCGGCCGAGTGAGCGGCCGTCGAGCGGCGCGGTCGTGCTGAGGGCGTTGATGATCGTCTTGCCGTCGGGCGCGACGAGGAAGATGGAGAGCGCGTTGGCCGCGGCTGCGGTGGGTGGCGCGGTGAGGCCGGATTCTGAGAAGCCGATGGAGGCGAGTGATTTTGGCGCGAGCACGAGATCGGCGGCGATTTGGAAGGACGCGAGTTTCGTCGCGGCGCTGCTGACCCAGTGGCCCTTGAGATTAATCGCGTTCGTGCCGGGATTGAAAAATTCGACAAAGCCTTGGCCCGCGGGACCGGGGAAAATTTCATTGATGAGCACGCCGGGCTGACTGGGCGCGGCGATCTTCACGCGCGCGCCGAACGCGACATCCGAACTCGTCGGGCTGGCTTGATGCACCTCGACGGCGAGGACGTTGACACCCGGCACAAGCGGCGGATTGGCGATGTTGAGGACGTTGGTTTCCTCGACGGCGGTGCCGACGCTTTCGGAGGAGACGGAATTAAAATCCACCGCGCCCGCGGGCATGCGCGAGCGGCCAAGTTCGCGGCCGTTGAGGTAGTAAACCGCGCCGTCGTCGAGAATCTGATCGAGGCTGAGAACCGTGTTCGTGAGGCTGCCCTGATAGTTGAAGCGGGTGCGGAAATAATAGGTGATCTGCTGTTCCTGCCGCAGCGCGGTGCGGAGGCCGGGCGCGGGGAGCGGGGTCGCGCTGAAGCCAAACAGACCCACGCCCTGCGGCCACGCGGCGTCATCGAAACCCGGCTCGCGCCAGTGCGGGCCGGGGTCGCGCTTCTGATCGAGGTAACGCCACGAGTCGCCGAGATTGAGGTGGGTGAGGCCGTTCGTCGCGCTGAGTTCCGGGTTCGCGACGGGCACGGGCCGCGTGGGCGTGGCCGCAGTGCCCGGCGTGCCGCCGGGTTGCGCGCTGGCGGTCCAGTTGCGCCAGTCGTCGAGGGCGCGGTTGGGATTGACGAGCACGAGCGAATGCCCCGCGCCATCCGCGGCGGGCGACCAGTGGCCGCTGTCCGCGTGCGTGACGGTGCAAAGCGTGAGGCCGTTTTTGTCGCGGAGGATGAGGCGGTTGCCGCTGTGTTTCAGCTTGCCCGACCACGGGCCAAAAATGCGGACGGACTCGGGAATGTTCGCGGCGGTTCGCAACGCGGCGGCAGCGAGCGCGCTGACGACGATTCGCTCGAAGGGTTTGAGAATCGTGAGTTGCGGCGCGGCGGCGGAAAAGGCGGGGAATGCAAATTCCATCGCCTCGGCGGTGAGGGTCCATTGCGCGAGGTCGAAGGGTGTGGCGGTGAGGTTTTGGAGTTCGACCCACGCGGGTTTGCCGGCCGCGGGATGGTACATGATTTCGCTGATGACGACTTGCTCGGCGCGACTGGTGAGTGCGGCGGGGAAAAGAAAAATCAGCAGCGGCAAGAGTCGGCGAACGGCGGAAAACATGGGCGGAAATGTAGGTAGCGGAGCGGGGCAGGCGAGTGGTATTTGCGGGGGCGGCGCGAATTGGAAGCCGGGATTTTAACGCGGAGGCGCGGAGAGCGCAGAGAAACGCAGAGGGAACGGGGAGGGTGAATTTCGCGGTCGTTGTTCGCGCCGCGTTTCTCTGCGTTCGCCGCGTTCTCCGCGTCTCTGCGTTGAAAAGACGGCGCCCGCTTCGGCGCGGGATTCCTTTCAGCAAAGCGGAGCGCCGAGCACCGGCTCGGCGTGGAGGATGGCGGTGGGATCGCGCCGAGCCGGTGCTCGGCGCTCCGGTTCACGGAGCGCCCGCGGCGGCGCGAATTGGAAGCCGGGATTTTAACGCGGAGACGCGGAGAGCGCAGAGAAACGCAAAGGGAACGGGGAGGATGAATTTCGCGGCAGTTGTTCGCGCCGCGTTTTTCTGCGTTCGCCGCGTTTCTCTGCGTTGAAAAACGGCTCCCGCTTCGGCGCGGGATTCCTTTCAGCAAAGCGGTTCACGGAGCAGGCGCGGCGTGGAGGATGGCGGTGGGTTCGCGCCGAGCCGGTGCTCGGCGCTCCGGTTCACGGTGCGGGTGGGGCTGCGCGTGCCGCTGGTGTTGAATTTGCCGCGCGATATTTTTCGTAACGCCGGCTGATCGCGGCGATGTAGTTGCGCGTGCCGGGGAAGGTCATTTGCTGGAGGAACGCGGCGCTGTTGGTTTGGGCCGCGCCTTGATTCCAGCGCAGCACGTGGGCGCGGCCGGCGTTGTAATCGGCCAGCGCGTAGGGCAGGGGATTGTCGGTTTGCGGATAGCGGCGGAGAAGTTTCCGCAGATACCACGTGCCCGCGAGCGTGTTGGTGGCGGGGTCGAGGAGATGGTCGCGGTGGAAATTGGTGATGCGTTCGGCGTCGGCCCATTCGCGCGCGGCGGTCTCGGTGATTTGCATGAGACCGATTTCGCCGGCGCGTCCGCGGATGCTCGGATTGAACCGGCTTTCGCGCCAGACGACGGCCTTGATCAGCGCCGCGTCCACGCCGTAGCGCCGCGCCGCGGCGAGGATGGGAACATCCTGACTCTGCTCGCGCCACTGGTAATACAGCGCCGCCGCCACGCCGCCGAGGACGAGCGCGGCGAGTGCGAGGAGAAACCATTTGGCGCGCAACACTGCGGGGTTTTAGCGGGTCCGGTCGCGAAGCTCAATGCGGCGCATAGCCGCTCGCGGGGCGCGGGCGCATCTCAGTTTTTTGCAGCCGATTCTCCCCTCTCATTAGCACCCGGCTTTAGCCGGGTGTCTGGGACGGCGAATGAGCACAACCGCTTTAGGGAAACGCTGAACAAAGCACCTGAACCACTAACTGGCACTAATGGACACTAATGAAATCAGGGCCATCGGGTTGGGCGATTAGTGCTGGTTTGTGTCCATTAGTGGTTAAATCAGCGCTTCCTTAGCCTGAAAAAATCATAGTGGGATTGAACGGAGGGGCGGGAAGCGCGTCGGAAGGGCTGTGAATAAAGGCCCAAACCAAACACGCCCCGCCGCCGCTCCTGCCACAGACTGTGCCGGGCAGCCGCTGCTCTTTCCAGACCTCGGCGCCCGCAAGGTCGTCGCCGAGTTTTCCGGCGGCGACC
>JAYVOY010000275.1:0-6179 GCA_043757645.1 Verrucomicrobiota bacterium | reverse complement strand
CGCCGCAAAATGCCGCCATGACTGCGAAGCGTTTCTACGATTGGCAAACCCTCGGTGGCACCGATGACGTCATGCGTCTCGTGGATTGTCTGGAGCGCGCGGACATCCCGTGGTGCGCCATTGGCGGAGTCGCCGTCAACCACTGGGCTGCCGAACCGATGGTGACGCGGGACGTTGATTTTGTGGTCGCGCTCGACGCCATCGAACGCGCGGTCGCCGCACTGACCGCCGCGGGATTCCAAGCGGAGAAATTCCAGTGGTCGATCAACTTCAAGGGCCAATCCAAAGTCAGCCTGCAACTCAGCACCGAGGATTTTTACCGCGAATTCCCGCAACGCGCCGTGCCCGCCGATGTTCACGGAATTCTCCTCCGCGTCGCCTCTCTCGAAGACACGTTCCAAGGCAAACTCCAAGCGTGGAGCGACGCCGACCGCCGCCAAAGCAAACGGCTCAAAGACCTCGGCGACCTCGCCCGCCTCGTCGAAACGCATCCGCATCTGTGGGAATTGCTCCCGCCGGAGTTGAAGAAACAAATCGAGCGGCCGCAGGACGGCGGAATGGCCTGACCCACTCCGGGGGGAGGCCCACGCGACGGCGCGTGCGTGGTGGCGCGTGCCTTGACTTTGTTCTCCGCCCCTGTTTCCTTCCGCTCGTGATAGGCAACATGACATCTTTGCAGGCTTTTTTTTGGGGAGCGGCTTCCGTTCTGAATTTGTCCGGAGAGACGCCAGACCCACCGTATCTTCAGCGCCAAGATGACGCGGCCATCCGTGGGGACTTTGAGCGCGTCGGTTTCTTCCTGAAGCATGCGATGGCGCAGGAACCAGTCGAGGTCGAGGTGGAGCCGGCCCAACCCCTTTTGCCGGGCCTTTCCGAGTGAGCGAGCCGCGCCAATCTCCGTCGCCCAAGCGGACCGTCAAAGTCACTGCGGTTTCAACGTATTCAGGGCCAATTCCACCGCCCGAAGTTCTGGGAGGATACGAGCAAGTTTTGCCCGGTTGTGCCGAGCGCATCGTGGCGATGGCCGAATGTGAGCAGAAGCACCGACACACTTTGGAACACACCGATTTCTCCACCCGTTCCACGCTGGCGCGCCGCGGACAGTTCATGGCGTTTTCCCTCGGCATCTCCGGTATGGTCGGTGGATTGATCTTGGCCGGGTTCGATAAGAGCCTCGCGGGATTGACGGCCTTCTTCGCAAGTCTCGCGACCTTGGTGGGTGTTTACCTTTACACTCAGCGCATCCAGCGCACTCCTAAGGAGTAGGCAATCCATCTCGGTTAAGAGTTGTATCCTCGCACGAAGCGAACGCCAGTTTTCGGTCCTTCGTTCACGCCATGAAGATTCAATACTTTCCGGACACCGACACGCTCCACCTCGAGTTCAAGCCCGTCTCGTTTGACAACGCGGACGTGCCCGCTAGCGTGCGCGGGAAATTCTTCCAACGCTGATTCAACCAATGCCCAGCATCATGAAACCTGTCCCCGCCTTGCGCCTGCTTCGCCTCGCTTTTCTCGCCGTCGTTTCCGCGATTGCCTTCCCCGCCGCGCGCGCCGACGCCGCCGAGCTGCCGTTCGGCAAACGCCCGAACATCATCCTCGTGATGACCGATGATCAGGGCTACGGCGATCTGGCGTGCCACGGCAACCCGTTCATCAAGACGCCGCACATTGATCGTTTCCACGCGGAGGCGGTGCGCTTCACGGATTTTCATGTCAGCCCGACCTGTTCGCCGACGCGCTCGGCGCTGATGACCGGCCGGCACGAGTTTCGCAACGGCATCACGCACACGATTCACGAACGCGAACGCATGACGCTGAAGGCCACCACCATCGCGCAGGTGCTCAAGTCCGCGGGCTACGCGACGGGCATTTTCGGCAAGTGGCATCTCGGCGATGAAGCGCCGTATCAGCCCGATCAACGCGGGTTCGACGAGGTGTTCATCCACGGCGCGGGCGGCATCGGGCAGAGTTACGAGGGCAGTTGCGGCGACGCGCCGGGCAACAAATATTTTGATCCCGCGATTCTCCACAACCGCGTGTTCGAGCAGACGAAGGGCTATTGCACGGATGTTTTCTTCGCGCAGGCGACGAAGTGGATTGCCGAGAAACACGCGGCCAAAGCGCCGTTCTTCGCCTACGTCACGCCGAACGCGCCGCACGGTCCGCTCGTTTGTCCCGACGAGTACGAGAAAATGTACACCGGCAAAGTGCCGCCGAATGTCGCGAAGTTTTACGGCATGATCTCGAACATCGATGACAACTTCGGACGCCTCCTCGCGCGCTTGAAGGAGCTTGGTCTCGAACGCGACACGCTCGTGGTTTTCATGACGGACAACGGCACCGCCACCGGCGCGCCGACGTTCAATGCGGGAATGCGCGGCTCCAAGGCCACGCCCTACAACGGCGGCACGCGCGTCCCCGCGCTGTGGCGCTGGCCCGCGGCGTTCCCGGGCGGCGTGGATGCGGACGCGCTCACGGCGCATATCGACATTTTCCCGACCTTCGCCGAACTCGCGGGCCTGCCGCTCACCGACGCGCTGCGCGAGCAGGTCGCGGGTCGCAGCCTCGTGCCGTTGCTGCGCGACCCGAAGAGCGCGTGGGCGGATCGACTCTTGATTACGCACGTGGGCCGGTGGGAACGCGGTCAGGCCGCATCCGCGAAATACGCCGCGTGCAGCATCCGCAGTCCGCGCCACACGCTCGTGAGTCCTGGTCGCGCGGTGGAGAAATGGGAGCTGTACGATCTGAAGGCCGACCCCGGCGAAACAAATAATCTCGCCGCCGAAAAACCCGAGATCGTGCGCGAACTCAAGTCCGCCTACGACCGCTGGTGGGACGAGACGCAGCCGTATCTGGTCAATGAAAACGCGGTCGGGCCGAAGGTGAATTCGTTCAAGGAACTGTACTGGAAACAATTCGGCGGCGGCCCCGCCGCGGAGGATCCGAAGCCCGCGCCGGAAAAACCGAAACGCAAAAAAGAGGCGTGAGCGCGCCCTTTGGAATTGGGGGGCATCACAGTTTTTGTATCCCCGATGTCCTCTCATTAGCACCCGGCTTCAGCCGGGTGTCGGCGACCGAAGGAATATCGCAACCGCTTCAGCGGTTTTGCGGGCACCCAAAACCGCTGAAGCGGTTAAGATTTTGTCGCCACCCGAACACCCGGCTGAAGCCGGGTGCTAATGAGATTTCCAAATTGTTTGGAAATAAAGCCAAGTTGCATGCCTTCCAGCTTCGCTCCGTTTCTGGGGTGTTTGCGCCCAGTCCCATCTGTGCCTAAGAGCCCGTCTGAAAATTCTGGAGCGCGGCTGTGTCGTCCTCGACCAGCCGCAGCACGGACTCATCGGTGAAGCGTCCGGGTTGAACCGGCGGCTGCGGCTGGTCTGCGACACAGCCGCGCTCCACCACATTTTCAGACAGGCTCTAAGAATTTCGCACCACCAATTTCGACTTCAAATTTATGAATCGCCGCACCTGCCTCAAAGCCGCCACCGCCACCGTCCTCGCGACGTTCGCGGCTCCGTTCCTCCCGCGCCGCGCGTCCGCCGCCGCGCCCGCCGCGGCGGCGCCCGCGGGTGCGGCCACCGAGCTGTTCCGCGTTCACGAGTGGCAGCGCGACGCGCGCAATCCCGTGCTGCCACCGGGCGGTGGCGCGTTCGATGTCGGTTGTTGCATGAACCCCTTCGTCGTCGTGCGCGACGGCGAGTATTGGCTTTTTTACGCGGGCGCGGAGAAGAGCGGCGCGCGTCGCATTTGTCTGGCGACCTGCCCGATCGACGACGTGAGCAAATGGAAACGCCACGGCCCGTTGTTCGAGCGCGGCGGCAGGGGCGCGTTCGACGCGTCGTGGTGCGTGCTGCCGTGCGTGCATCGCATCGGCGGCAAGTGGCATCTCTACTACACGGGCCGCAGCGCCGACGCGAACGCGGGCTTGCAGGCCTTTCGCGGCATCGGCCTCGCCGTCAGCGATGATTTGCTGAATTGGAAAAAAACTTCGCCCGAGCCGGTTTTACTCGGCGATGGATTTGAGCAGTGGCCGGACAATCGCGGCATCGCGGGTGGCGGCCCCATTTTGGAAATTCCCCAACCCGACGGGCGCATCTTGTATCGCCTGAATTACACGCTGGCCAACGGCGGGCTGGGCAAGGAACTCGCCGTCAATCAAGCGAAGCAATCGGTCATCGCGCACTCCTACGACGGCCTCAAGTGGTTCGACAAACGCCACGTGCTCGGCCCGCGGCGCGACGCGCCCTACGAGAACGCCGCGACCATCGCGCTGAATCCGTGGCAGACGGCGACCGGTGGCTGGCGCGCGATCTACGCCGGCATCGGCACGCGCTTCGGCGCGTACTCGATTTGCGAGGCCGCGAGCGACGACGGCCTCGTGTGGCACCGCGGCAAGCCCGGTGAAAATCTGGCGCTGCCGCCGACGGGGAAAGGTTGGGAAAGCAAAATGACCGAATACCCGCACGTCGTGCGCGAGGGCGCGCTGTTGCGGCTTTTTTACTGCGGCAACGGCTACGGCACGACGGGCATCGGCACCGCCACCGCGAAGCCGCTCGTGTAAAGTGCGAGTGTGCCTTCGGCGGGGTGTCTTGGGTACGGAGTCCCGCCTTCAGGCGGTGGGACGTCCGTCCTCGCGGCACGGGTGCGAGTTGTCAGCGTCGCGGCAACGCGAACGTCCCGCCGGCTGAAGCCGGGACTCCGTACCTGTGCGACGAAGCTCGCCTCTGCTGAGTTGGTTCCAGTAGCCTCCGTCTCCAGATTTCACATGCACACGCATCGTTTGTTCAGCGCGGTTTTTGTGGTTGGCGCAGTCCTGCTGCTGGCGGGTTGCGAGAGTTCGCCGGTGCCCGCGCGCGTCACGCCGGTGCAGGCCCGCGTGGCTGCGCCGACACCGCCACCTGCGACACGCACGCCCACCGCATCCGCGCTGGCGTTGACTCCGGTGCCACCGACAGCGCCGCCATCGCTTTTCCATAACGCCAAGCTCGCCGAAATGGATGCCGCTGTGGCGCAAGCAATCGCCGACGGACGCCTGCCCGGCGGCGTGTTGTGGCTCGAACATCGCGGCGCGATTTATCGCAAAGCCTACGGACGGCGCGCGGTCGTGCCCGCGTCCGAGTCAATGTCGGAGGACACGATTTTCGACGCGGCATCGCTCACGAAAGTGCTCGCGACGACGCCCGCCATCGTGCTGCTCCTCGAACGCGGCAAACTGCAACTCGACGGCGCGGTGGCAAATTATCTCCCGGAATTTTCGGGCGAAGGACGCGAGCGCGTCACGCTGCGGCACCTGCTCACGCACACGTCGGGCTTGCGTCCGGGTCTCGGGCTTGCGGGTGCGTGGACCGGGCAGGCGGTGGCGATTCAACTGGCGTGCGCGGAAAAATTGCGCACGCCGCCGGGAACAGAACTTCGTTACAGCGACATCAACTTCATCCTGCTCGGTGAAATTGTGCAGCGCGTCAGCGGGCAGCGGCTCGAGCAATTTGTCGCGCGCGAAATTTTTCAGCCGTTGCAAATGCGCGACACCGGCTATCTCCCCGACGCCGGAAAATTGAGCCGCATCGCGCCGACGGAAAATCACAAGGCCGACGGCCTGCTGCGCGGGCGCGTGCATGATCCCACCGCGCGGCGCATGGGCGGCGTGGCGGGTCACGCGGGCGTGTTCACGACGGCGGGCGATCTCGCGCGCTACGCGCGGATGCTGCTCAACGAGGGCGAACTCGACGGCGCGCGCGTGTTCAAACCCGAGACCGTGCGCTGGATGACCTCCGTGCAAACGCCCGCCAACGTGACCGCGCGGCGCGGCCTCGGCTGGGACATCGATTCACCCCACAGCGGTCCGCGCGGAAAACATTTCGCGCTCGGCTCCTACGGCCACACGGGCTGGACGGGCACGTCCATCTGGATTGATCCCGCGTCGCGCACGCTGGTGGTGTTCCTCTCCAATCGCAATCATCCGAACGAAGGCACCGGCGTGGGTGACCTGCGCGCGCGCCTGGCCACGCTCGCGGCGGAGGCGCTGACGGATGGGAATTTTGGTTTTGCTCCCGAGACCTTGCCCGCGTCCGCGGTGGCGACCGGGGTGGTGGCGCTGGGGTTGTGAGGCGCGTGTTGCGCGAAGCGCCCGCGGCTTTCAGCCGTAACCATGCAGTTGACGGACCGCCGCCGTCT